>JAGQPD010000858.1 GCA_020426865.1 Planctomycetales bacterium | reverse complement strand
AATGCATCGACGAATTGGGTAACAAGTAACGCATGCTGCGGGCGATTGTCGCGCCGAAGTCGCAACCAGCAGATCGTACGACCTTGTTGTCGCAAATGCTCGGCGAGTTCCAGCTGAAGTGTCGTCTTGCCGCTTCCCTCAGGCCCCACGATCGCGGCGTGATAGGCAAGTTGATGCAAGCGAAGGCGCACGAAGTCCCAATCCGAGTCCAAAAAGCGATATCGAACGGAATCGATACGCTGTGCCCGGAATGGATTGTCCTTTGGTTTCACAACGGTGCCCTCAGAGCCTACGGGCAATAAAACAACCGCGAACACAACGCCAATCGGCGGTCGCAGCCAACTTGCCGCGGTCGTGGACGGGACATGTCGTCGAACGCTTCAAAGGCTACACCAACGGGGGCTTTTGTTCCACGATGGGCGGTGTCGTTTGACACATTTCGGCGTTAAGTGCGATGAATTGTTGCCATTGTTCGGGGACTCCGTCTTCGTGAAAAATTGCCTCCACCGGGCACTCGACACGACAGGCGTCGCAGTCGATGCACTCCATCGGGTCAATGTACAGCATTTTCTCTCCTTCGTGAAAGCAGTCGCACGGGCAAACCACTACACAATCGGTGTATTTGCAGCCAAAACAGGGTGCGGTTACGACGTACGCCATTTTTCGTCTCCCAGCGTGAACCCGTGCGAATGCAGATTGTCTCTTTTGTGGCCATAAAGGCCGGTATTCCTTCAGCTCGGTGGATTCCTTTGTACCATGTCTAGTTGCTTTTTCATTGACGACTGCCGGGACGACTCGTCTGGGGACGAGGCGGACGGGGTGCGCCGTTGATGAAATAGCAACGAAACCTCACAGCCCGCCAGGTCCTGCGACTTGGCGGGCTTTTTTGTTTGTGTATTCCCAACGCGTCTTAGTTTCGTCGCAATGACTGCCCTGGAGCTGCACGGGGATTGCTGCGACCGCGGCGCGATTTCGAGGCAGAAGTGTACGTGTTGAAGAAGGAGGAAGGGGGATGCCATACACCGTTTTTTGACGGGTACGCCCCGCAGTTCTTCTTTCGCACGACGAATGTCACAGGCAAGACTGTCGTCGTAAGCAACGCACATATGGCTCGGCCTGGCGACGGCGTCACTCTGTCGGTGTCGTTGTTGCAACCCGTCGCAATCGAAACCGGTGATCGGTTTGCCATTCGTGAAGGCGGCAAAACCGTCGGTTCCGGTGTCGTTACCAAAGTGCTAACGTAGCACTTTTTGTCTTGGGCCTCGTGGGGGATCTGCTCTCTCCGGGGCCCTTGCTTCATGGTCTTCCACAATACCGGCATCAGATTCGCGCGTGTACGCAACCTTTTGTATATCCGCACCAGGCCTTCGCCGCTCCATCGTCTCAATCGTTGTCGCACGCCGCCCGAATTGCTAAAATGCGAAGCGCACGAATATGAGCCGCGTCGTTTCTCAGTTGTCTGGTATGAGACCACGTATTGTCACGATGTGGGAGGTGTGATGGTAGACTCATGCGAGGAGAGCAGAGCGATCATGGTTCCAGTTATCGCCTTGGATGTGATCAAATGTTGGTGGACTACTGCGGACTATCCCAGGCACGTTTCCCAGCACATTTCTGTTTGGGGATGGATCTGTCTTTCCTGTTGCTGGTGTGGTCTGCCTTTTGCTGAACCGCGGAATGCGCTGCAGGCCGCCGAGCAACCGAATGTCATTGTCGTATTTATTGATGACATGGGATATTCCGACCTCAGCTGCTTCGGCAACACGGAGGCCACGACGCCGGAGATCGACCGCTTGGCGTCGGAAGGGATCCGCTTCACAAACTTCTACGTCAATTCACCAATCTGTTCTCCGTCGCGTGTCGCTTTAACAACCGGTCAATATCCGCATCGCTGGCGGATCACGTCGTATCTCGACAATCGGCAGACGAACGAGCGCCGACAGGTGGCCCAATGGCTGGACCCGCAAGCCCCGGTGCTTGCTCGGCAGTTGCAATCTCACGGCTACGCGACGGGACATTTTGGCAAGTGGCACATGGGCGGCCAGCGCGACGTTGACGACGCCCCGCCAATCTCGGCCTATGGTTTCGATCAGAGCTTGACGAATTTCGAGGGGATGGGCCCCAAGCTTCTGCCGCTGACCATGCAACCTGGCTGGAAAAGCCGTGGTCGCATTTGGGAAGGGGCGATCCGGTTGGGTGGCCCAGCGATTTGGATGCAGCGGTCGCAGA
Source organism: Planctomycetales bacterium (assembly GCA_020426865.1). GTDB lineage: Bacteria > Planctomycetota > Planctomycetia > Pirellulales > Pirellulaceae > JAGQPD01. The sequence continues at coordinate 2,798 of JAGQPD010000858.1, read as the reverse complement.
TCACGATGGGATTTGTCGATTCGGCGATCGCATTTATCGACGATGCCGTACGGCGCCGACAGCCGTTCTTTGTGAACGTTTGGCCTGACGATGTGCACTCGCCCTTTTTTCCTCCGGTCGACAAGTGGAAAAATGAAAAACGCCCCAAGTATCTCGCGGTGCTCGAAGCAATGGACGGCCAGTTCGCCACGCTATTTTCTCGTATTCGCGACGACGACGAATTAAGCCGAAATACGTTGATCATTCTCTGTTCGGACAACGGCCCGGAGCATGGCGCTGGATCGGCACTTCCGCTTCGCGGCGCAAAAACCTGGCTCTACGAGGGTGGGGTACGTTCGCCGCTCATCGTCTGGGGACCAGGGATGATGGCTGCCAATTCAATCGGGACAACAAACAGCACGTCCGTCTTCTGTGCGATGGACATCAATCGGTCTCTCTACGCGATTTGCGGTGCGCCACTGCCTGAGGAAACAGCCCTTGACGGAGAGGATTTGTCCGGGACGCTCCTGGGTGTTGGAGCCGACAGTCGCAACGCCCCCATCTTTTGGCGTCGACCACCAGACCGACCTGGCTACAGTCATGGATTCGACGAAGACAACCCCGACTTGGCTGTTCGCCACGGGAAATGGAAATACTATACCAATTTCGACGGTAGTCTGCGGCAATTGTACGACCTGTCTACGGACGTGTCGGAGGTTTCCAATGTCGTCGACGAACATTCCGATACGAGCACCAGACTCCACGAAACCGTGGTGGCTTGGAACCAAACGATTCCGGCGGACGCCGGTAATTCCTCTACCGCTCCGCGCTAACTTCGCCGCCGTGATGATTCTGACAATTCATGAAGAATCCGAACCGACTTCGTTTCTGCATCGTTGCGATACGAGATGCGTACATGGAAAAGTGCTTTTTTCGTGAGCGGTTGTTACGAATTTGTCTTTTGGCGCTCAATACGCCTTATTCCTGCGCCCTTATCACTGTCTGACAATCTGCTGGGAAGGCAATAAACTATTAGTACTCGCCATCTTTTTGCCGCCGTTCAATTTGGGAGGCCGCCATGACTGCTCACAGAAAATACCCACCGGGCCCGAACGACTATGCCTTTGGAACTCGCAGCATGGCTCGCATGCGCCGCGACATATTGGGCTATTTTGCCGAGCTCAAACAGAACTACGGCGACGCGGTATCGTTTGTGACAGGCGGCTATCGCCTGTATATCTTTTTCCACCCAGACCAGATCCACGAGGTACTGGTGACACGTGCGAAGTCAACGACACGGCTCCCGCGGGTAATGCAGACGATCGCACAATGGAATGGCGACAGTCTATTGATTGTGGAGGGCGAGAAGTGGATTCGGCAACGACGGATGGTGCAGCAAGCGTTTCAGCCGCGGCGCATCCAAAGTTATGGTGATGCGATGGCGGCCTGTATTCGCGAGCTCGCCAGTCGTTGGGACGGTGATCTCAATGGCAAGGCGTTTGTTGATATCGAGATCGACAAGCAGATGACGCAGTTGACCCTGGCAATCATCTGCCAGACGATGTTCAGCAAGCGGGTCGATGAGTTTTCGTCAGACATTGCGCGTGCCGTGGCCGTGCTGTCAGATATTGCTTTTCATGAGATGCAAGCGTTTGTGCGGCTCCCCAATTGGCTCCCTACCGCACGTAATCGCGACAAGCGTTGGGCGATTGCCTTGCTGGATAGGATTGTATGGGATTTGATTCGTCAACGGCGATCGACTCCGACCGATCATGGCGATCTGCTTTCCATGCTCCTCTCCACCGTGGACGATCAAGCGAACAACCAGGGGATGAGCGATCGACAGGTTCGCGACGAGGCGATGACACTGATGCTGGCAGGGCACGATACGTCCGCCGCGGCACTCGACTGGTACTGGTACAATTTGGCATCGCACCCGGACGTTGTCCGTCACTGCCAGGAAGAAATCGATCGCGTTACCGGTGGCGATCCGCCCACCTTCGACCACATTGCCCAATTGCAGTACATTCAAGCCACAATCAAAGAATCGCTTCGATTGTTTCCGCCGGCTGTCGGCGTCTTCTTGCGACAGAACACCGCCGATCTAGAGATTGGTGGCTACCACGTCCACAAGGGAAGTCTCATTTCGCTATCCTCGTATGTCGTGCAGCGTGATCCACGGTGGTTTCCAAACCCCGAATCATTTCAGCCGGACCGCTTTCTGGATGGTCGTGCCGATCAGTTACCCGATGGTGCCTATTTTCCGTTTGGGGCCGGACCTCGCGTTTGTATTGGTCAATCGTTCGCCATGACCGAATTTTTGCTCGCCGCCGCGATACTCTTACAGAAGTTCGATGTCAGCTTGCCGCCGGACACGCCTCGTCCTATCCCGCATGTCACACTGGCCATGCGTCCCAGAGATCCACTGGTGTTGCGTTGGACGCGGAGAGCCGTTGCTGAATCGAAAGCGTCAACCACGGCGACGTTGCACAATCCATAAAAAACTGGCGCTACAACAATACTTCGTCGACAACTCGAGCCGGTTCCACGCCCGTCAAGCGGAAATCGAGACCTTGAAAACGAAAAGTGAAACGTTCGTGGTCGATTCCCAATAGGTACAGAATCGTGGCGTGCAAATCACGAATATGCACCGGGTTTTCGGCAACGTTGTAGCTGAAATCGTCGGTGGCTCCGTATGTGGTTCCGGCACGCACCCCACCTCCAGCCAACCACATGGTAAAGCAACGCGGGTGATGATCGCGCCCATAGTCGTCTCTCTGAAGGCGTCCCTGGCAATAATTCGTTCTGCCAAATTCTCC
>JAGQPD010000857.1 GCA_020426865.1 Planctomycetales bacterium | reverse complement strand
CTCCCGCAGGGTGGACTGTCAAAAACTCTCAATGAGACCCGTATTTGCGCGTGGTCCATGTCACGCAAGCGACGCCGGTTCCGCTTCCGTCCCCTCACCCCAACCTCTCCCCCATCAGGAGTTGCGGCAACGTGTGACATGTATGCGCTGCTTGTCCTTCGCAACTCCTTACGGGAGAGGGGGCAGGTGCCGGGCACGCTCAATCGCAGCGGAATTCGTCGTCGTGGAGTATGTTGTCAGTCGGAAGGATCAGCTGATATGCTGGAGCCCGCACGACGTTGCAGCGTGAGGTATCGCGGCGTCGTGGCACATCAGTTGGAATACGTCCTGGGTGCCATCGCGTTGGTGATCATTGCCACGATGACGTGGTGTGCCAGGTATTCAGGTGACGCGAACGACTCGCCTCCGGATCATTCACGGTTGTCGCCCTGAAATGGGGCCGTCACGGCGGGGCAGGGGGGTGCTTTCTGGCAACCCGGGCGTGGTGGATTACGGCGTCGATTTGGGCCCCAAGAAATAGGATCATTCCGACAAGATAGAGCCAGACCATCAAGACGATCACGCCGGCCAGCGCCCCGTAGGTTTCGTTGTAGTCGGTCAGGCGGTTGGCATAAAAACGAAAACCGACGCTTGTGCCGACCCATGCGACCGTGGCAAACAAATTGCCTGGCGACAGGGGATTCCACGCGTGCCGCTCCGAGGGACAAAGCCAATAGATCACCGACGACGATAACAACAATCCACAGCAAATCAACGACCACCGTACGCCGGCGCTCAGCAGTACCGTGATCGCCGGCAAATTGATCGGATCCGCCAACCAGTGGTGCAGCGTGGGGCCAAACCAGAGTAGAACTTCGGCGATGAAAATCGTAATGAAGGCGCCAAGCGAGAACAGAAACGACATGAAGTAGACGATCCAAATCGGCCGTTTATCGCGCAACCCGTACGCCTTGTTAATGCCGCGCACAATCGTGCTAAACAACAATGTCCCGGCATACGCGAATAGCGCCGACGCGACGATAATCAAACGAGTCGATTCGCGTTGGCGGATACCGTCGATTTGATTGGCCACCAATTCGTATGCGGTCATTGGCAGCGCACGACCGGAGGTCTCCTTGAAGCGGTCGAGCAGTCCGTCCAGCGGCATGCTGGCAGCGGCGGCAATCACCAGGATTAAGAACGGGGTCACAACCAGCAGGCTATAGTAAGCAAATTGCGCGCTGAGCGAATCCAAGTGATTGGCCACAAAGTGCAGGTAGGTCCGCCGGACCAAATCCGTGATCTTGAGTCCTCCCAGCGGATGTTTCCACTCGGCGTCACGCGACATCACGACTTATCCTGCACGCGCGGGTCCACAAAGTGGTCGAAGCCCAGCCATAGACTCCGTGCGTGGCGAAAATACGCCAACGGAAAGAGCACGGCAATCGTCACGCAGATCCCGAGAGCAAATTGCCGATCCCATCCGCCAACCAACGTCGATACGGGGTAGAGGATCGTGATCAGCAAGGCCGTGAGGCCGTAGTTGAAATAGATGGCACCCAAGTAGAACCCCGGTTCACGCTCGAATGTCAAGCCACATTCCTGGCACTTGGCATGCATCGAGAACCAGCCGCGAAACAGTTTGCCCTGACCGCAGCTTGGGCAGCGAAGCCGAACTGCACGCGACCAGATCAGAAGAAATCTTTGCATGACCCGTCACCATGGTGATCCGAAACCGCCACCACGTCCCGTATACGCTTGCATGGTCTGGTAGCTGGAATGAGCAAGCATCGCAAACATGATTCCCAAGAACATGCGACCGTTCGTGAAACCATAGATCGCCACCGCGATCGCCGTCCACATCGACAGACTCAAGGATTGTTGGACCGCCGAACTCCGACTGTAGATCAAAAACAGATTGCGAGAAATCTGGCCGCCGTCAAGCGGATAAACCGGCAGCAAGTTCAGCAATGCCCAATAGACACTGACAAACAAATAGACATCCACAAACAACATCAACTCGCGCGACGGCAGCGGATTGCCTTCCGCCAGACGTAACCATTCGTCGACGACCCGGAATCCCAAAGTCGCTTCATAATTGCTCAACCGTAGCAGTA
>JAGQPD010000856.1 GCA_020426865.1 Planctomycetales bacterium | reverse complement strand
ACGATGAGCAAGGGCTACAACATGGCCGGCTGGCGCGTCGGTTTTTGTTGTGGAAACGCGGAAATGATCAAGGCGTTGGCCACGATCAAGGGCTACTACGATTATGGCATGTTCCAGGCGATTCAAATCGCCGCCATTATGGCACTGCGACATGGGGACGCGGGTGTCGAACGACAATCGGATATCTACCAACGCCGGCGCGACGCCCTCGTCGACGGCTTACGCCGCATCGGATGGGAGATGAATGTTCCCAAGGCGGGCATGTTTGTTTGGGCCCGTTTTCCCGAAAAATGGCGAAGCCGAATGTCCACCATGGATTTTGCCATGATGCTGCTGGAAAAAGGGGACGTGGCGGTCAGTCCCGGTAGCGGATTTGGTGAAGCGGGCGAAGGGTATTTGCGTCTGTCTCTGGTAGAGAACGAAAAACGGTTGCGTCAAGCGGTGCGGCAAATCAGTCGTTGTCTGGAGCGGGAAGAACGCGAACATTGGTCGACGAAGGGCGATTCTACAACACGAGCCGTTGGTCTATAATCTCTACTTGACGTACGCGCCTTACGTCCCCCACAGGTTTTCGCTCGGCCATCTAGTAACACAGTAGCTCGACGCAGGTAGCAGCTCAAAGAAAGGACCAGTCTCTTGTCCGCCACGCCCGCCGCAAAGCCATCGATCGCCAAATTGGCTCTTGAAGACGGCACCGTCTATACCGGTTACTCGTTTGGTGCTACCGGCGAGGTGGATGGCGAAGTCTGTTTCAACACATCGATGACCGGCTATCAAGAGATACTCACCGATCCCAGTTACCGTGGCCAGATTGTCACGATGACGTATCCGCACATCGGCAATTACGGGGTCAATCACGAGGACGTGGAAAGCCGCAAGCCGCACCTGGCCGGCTTTGTCGTCCGCGATGCGGCTCGACGCGCCAGCAATTTTCGCTCCGACGGCGGATTGGCTGAATACCTTGAACTACATAGTATTGTGGGCATCCATGGCATCGATACGCGAGCACTCGTGCGCCGCCTGCGCAACGAGGGGGCCATGCGAGGCGTGCTTTCGACTATCGACCTGGACGACGCCAGTCTTGTTGCAAAGGCGAAGCAGAGTCCAGGGCTAGTGGGACGGGATCTCGTCCGGGAAGTCATACCCGAACGACCGTGTGAATGGGACGAAGCGCTCAGCCGCTGGGCGATTCTCGACGACGAGACCGCGGTGCCGGATATTGACTTGCATGTTGTGGCGTTGGATTTTGGTATGAAATGGAACATCGCTCGGCATCTGCGGCAACAAGGATGCCGCGTGACGATTTTGCCCGGCACGGCGAAGGCGGACGAGGTGTTGTCATACAAGCCAGACGGGATCTTTCTTTCCAACGGTCCGGGAGACCCGGAGCCGTTAGATTATGCGATCGAGACGATCCGCGGCGTGATGAAGGAATCACCCGTGTTCGGGATCTGTCTTGGTCATCAATTGTTTGCCTTGGCGTGTGGCGCAAAAACATTCAAGTTGAAGTTCGGCCACCGCGGTGCCAACCAGCCTGTATTGGACAAAGACACGGGTAAGGTAGAGATTACTGCTCAGAATCACGGCTTTGCCGTCGAAGAATCAACGCTGCCCCCCGAATTGGAAATCACGCACCGCAATCTCAACGACAATACCATCGCCGGCCTGCGACATCGCACACTACCCGCTTTCAGCGTGCAGTATCATCCCGAGGCCTCGTCCGGACCGCATGACAGCAGTTATTTGTTTGCACGCTTTCGCGAAAACATGTTGGCGAGCAAATAGAGCTGTTCAGCTTTGTCGTTGGTGCAAATAGTTCCAGTCGCTTCGGTGGCACTCGCGTTCGCCTCGCGGCAACTTCGGGCGATTATGCTTTTGCGGCGGATTCGATGAGCCAACGGATCGGTTCGAGGACCCCGCGAGGTTCGACACGGAGCGGTACCATTTGCAGCCCGCCTCCCTTGACGGGTCGGCCAGCACAAGCTCCCGCGATGCTTGTGGCGAAGAAACGATGATTCGCGAACCGTTCGGTACACTCTTCCCACAGCGCGCCGGTGTGACGGCGAGCGTATTCCACGGGATCCATGAAACACGGTTCGCAGTAATCTGTTTTCGTAAAGAGGACGGCCAACGGAATTGCCATTTTGCCGTTGCGCAGCTTACGCCTGCGGGACATCGTGCTTCGCTGTTGTACGACCTTTAAATGGCTCAGCATCTTCATGCAGAAAAACTCTTCGTCGCGGTCGCCTTCAGCGATTCGTGTCGAATCGACAACGAGCAGCACGCCAGTTGCCAAATCCATGGCCCCCTGGATAAGTTTGTGAGTGCCAGGTCGATTGACTTCGGCGACTATGGCATCACCCGCCATATCGGGGATAAACAACTCAATCTCCCTGCGAAACGCCTTACCGCGGACTTCTAGATGAGCCCAATCCCATTCCGAAGGATCTTCGCACGTTCGTTCGGGAAACTCGCATCTTGCCAAAGCCGACATGGTTCGCTGCTGAAGCGTAATCGAGTTGGCCTCGCGCGCGGTAAACTTCAGCTCCTCACGGCCACGCGTAAACATTTCAATGGCAGCACCAAGGTAGACGCTCTTACCGCAATTCGGCGAACCGAGAGCAACAACAAGTTGCGGCCGTTGAGACCGCGATGTGGCAGCGGTCGCGATGGCCATCGGAGCGGAACAGCGACGGCAACGACCAGCGTCATGCAAGTTTGGTTCGTCGCACAGCGGGCAATGGACAGGAACTGAGTACTGCGCGAGCTTGTACGATTCGAGCGGTTGTATCGATGTTGGACTCATCAGCGAACTCCCGTTACGATGCTACGCCGACGGAGTCCGCGGCGTTGTTTCTTGTTTTGACTTGTGCGAGGAGACGCTCGACGGCCTCCGGCGCGAACTCCGACATCGGAATGACACAACGAAATCCTATATTGTGGCGACGGGCCATGGGTAACTCGCCACTTTGGAACTGAGCTATGGCATGGCTTTCGTAGTAAGTATCGAAAGCGCCGCCACGCAACGCTTTCAAGGGTTGAGTCGTCTCGACTTTACGGCTCTCCGAATGCCAAGCGCCGTATTCGTCAGTGGTCCATTCCCAGACGTTGCCGATCAACTGACGTGTGCCTCCCACACCGACACCGCTGGCATAGTCCGTAACCGAGACTGTGCCATGTTTGCCGCTGGTGTAAAGGTTCGCACGGTCTTCATCGATTGTGGACCCCCAAGGGTATTTGCGCTGTTGGGGTGGGCCATCGGCCACGGGGACCGGCCATACCGCCGCCTTGACCCATTGTGGGTCGGTCGGTAGGCATTTGCCGCTCCACCGACTGTAGGCGGCTGCCTCAAAGTAGCTGACCCCCACTACCGGATGCTCCCCTTTGCCGGCGGGGTAACGTCCGTGCTCCCAAAACCGCGGTCCAGTATGTCCGGTCTGATCGACGAACTCGTGGACATTCTCGAAAACTCCGGGATCCCAAAGGGACTCGTCTTCATAGGCGCCCGAATCAACAAACGCCTGAAAATCGTTGTTGGTGACGGGAAACCGGTCAAGCCAATATGATTCGACGTACACGTTCTTGGCATGCTTCATGGCGCGCTCGATGTCACCCTCAAGATCCGGGTGAGCCATTCTTACGTCTCCCTTAGGGACCAGGCCCATGTCTTCAGCCAATGCCTTGGTGGCGGCTTCCAGCTGTTTTGGTGTCAAGCTGGCCACAACTTCGGGACGTAACAGCAAACCTTGCCGCCCCTGAGCGAGCAATTGCTCCACGTAGGAATTCATATCTTTGGGCGGCGTCGAATTGACCGAGGTGTTGGCGCGCCGACGCGGCACGTCCTCATATTTACGCGGAGACGGAAACGAACGAACGCTCGTCTGTTCGGGTTCCACGACGCGACCACGCCAGCGATTGATGATCATCAACGCGATGGCCGCTGAACACCCGCATGCCAACATGTTTTTCGTATAAACCGAAACGGCGAAGACAACCACGCTGGCCACTAACCCGCCCAGCTCCAACCACTTCTTTTGCGGTACGTTCATCATGTGGGAACCTGTTACTACTAGACCTATTCTTCGCCGACTTCGTCCGATTCAGTATTCCGAAACTGTGAGAATCTCGCCAATACGGACCCCACGACGGGGTTGGCATTCGCGGGACGAGTCTCTTCCTCGTCCGGTGCGTCCATCTCGTCCTGTTCGGCTGCGACTTCTTTGACCGCGAAATCGCCTCCGTAAACCCAATCCGATTCGCCCGCCTCCGCTGATTCGTCCATGTATCTGGGAAAGTCCGTCTGCGATTTCTCCAAAACGCTTGTCCTGCGGTTCAGTGCGTCTCGTAGCTGACGCATTTCCGCAGACCATGTCAGTTTTTGGGCGTCAACGAGCTCTTTCTGGGCCTGCAATTCCGTAGTCAAGTCTTCAATGCGATGCCGTGCCTCCTGTAGTTCTCGCTCCAGGTCGGACTTCGCTGACTCGACAACCGCCATCTCTCGCACGTGCTCGTCCTGTTTCGATTTCAACTGCGCCCGAAGGTCGTCACGCGTCTTTTGTAGATTCTCTCGGGTGCTCTCGAATTTCGCCTGAGCTTGTTGCATCGCTTCTAGAATATCCGCCATCCCAGACAGTTCCGCGACAGCGGCATCCAATTGTGTACGGTTTTCATCTCGTTCATGCGTCAGGCGTTTGACCGTTGCCTCACTCCGATTAGCCCGCTCTTCCGCATCCTTGACGCGTTGCTCCAACTGCAAGCATTCCGCCTCACTCTTGCGGTAACGGTCTTCCAAATCGTCGCACCGATCCCGCATCTGATCGATCTTGCCGTTCAACTCCGCGTAGAGTTCTTCGGATGCGTCAACGTCATGTTGTAGACTGTTGCGCTGACGAATCGCCTCATCAAGTTCTTTCTGTGCCGCTTTCAATTGTTCGTGTGAGTCGGTAAGTCGTTCACGGAGTTCATCGGTCTCCCGCTGCTGTTCCGCCATGTCTCCCGATAATCGCTCGATCTCCTCGCGACGGGTCGCAATCTCCTCGCGTTCCAGGGACAAACGCGTCTCCTGGTCGGTCAACTGCAGTCGCATCGCCTCCATTTCATCGAGCATTTCATCGACGAATCCCTGAAAGAGTTGACTCTCCGATTGCAGTTCTGCAATGGCGCTCTGCACGCCATGGAGGCTCTCTTTCGTCAATCGTTCAGGTAGTTGCAATGGAGCCATTGGATTCGATGTGCTTCTTCTGCCACGACTATCCGTTCATCCGCTGCCACCATTGGGAACAATGGTAAGCGGCGAGACCTCAAGGCGTGCCCACTTATCGGCCGGGATGCGAACCGCAACCGAATGGAGATGGACCTACCTTGCCAATCGAAATCTAGGTCAGATCATGCGTTCTGGCAAACGACCGACCGCTTTCCTGCGGCTGATTCTTCATCGAACCGACGGTCATTCCGCCTGTACGTACCTCGTACACGTCAAGATCGTCCCCTACACTACAACCATCACGATCGATCCAATAACATCCGTCATCCCTTTGATCGGAATCAGCCGCACGATCGCAAGGCTATGAAAAAGAAGAAGTCAACGGCGTCACGCAACACTCCCCGTCAACATCAAACGCGGTCTCAACCCCACGTCGCGAAACATCCGATTGCCGTGGAACGACTTACCGTCGCGTGGATGGTCTGCCTCATGGCGACACTCGGCGCAGAAACTGTCTCCCTGGTCGCCTGGGGAATCCAGCGAGCAGGAGGTGTCGAAAGCCCCAGCCCCATCGCTGTGCTGGCAGAATTAATGTTGATGATCGCCGGACTTTCTGGCGTCGCCACGCTGACACTAACCGGCACGGTCCTACGCTGGCGAATACCACCACCGCCCCGTGTGATCACCATTGCTGCATTGCTCGCCGGAATCGTACCCTGGTGCGTGATTCTTGTACTGTTGCTCGGCGGCTAACCCGCCACTGGCAGATTCAGCAGCCGATATTGCAGGTGTTCGCAAGATCACTGTTTTTTGGTCGGCATGGGCTCGGCTTCGGCAAACCCTGATTTGACCAACTCTTCGTATTTCTGCGGCAATGCGCGGCAATCGTATCCCAGTTCTTTCAACATATCGGCGATATGCAGTGCCCGCCCGCCGCTCTTGCAATGGCAGTAGATGATCTTGTCTTTGGGTAATTCTTTTAGCCACTTTTCCCGCAGTTGCGGGCTCTGCAAGTCGCTCATCGGAACCAATTCGGCATCTTTCAAATGGCGAACATCCCATTCCTTTTGTTCGCGCACATCGATCAGGATTGCTTCTTCGTCTTTCATCCGTTTCTGGACGGTCGCGAGCGAATCCTTGGTGTGATCACCGGCCAACAGCGATCCGGCGGATACGGCAACGGTCACGATCATCAACAGACTATATCGAATTAGCTTTTCGTACATTGCAGCAGGGACCTTATCAAGAGTTAAGAATTGGAATTCTAGAATTGTGCGTTCCCGGGGGTACGTGGGAAGGGAATGACGTCGCGAATGTTGGCCATCCCGGTTACATATTGTATCGCGCGTTCCAACCCCAAGCCAAATCCTGAGTGCGGGACGGTTCCGAACCGGCGCAGGTCGAGGTACCACCAATAGTCTTCACGGTTTAATTGCTGTTCTTGCATCCGGGCTTCCAACACATCTAGTCGCTCCTCACGTTGGCTGCCGCCGATGATTTCACCGACGTTGGGGACCAGGACGTCCATGGCGCGGACGGTGCGATCATCATCATTAACGCGCATATAAAACGGTTTGATGGAGCGTGGATAGTCGAACAAGATCACCGGTGCCTTGACATGCTTTTCGGTCAGGAAACGTTCATGTTCACTTTGCAGATCACTTCCCCAACTGACGGGGTACTCGAATTCCTCTCCGGACGAATTGAGAATGTCGATGGCATCGGAATAGCTAAGATGTTGGAATTCCTTGTTCAGCACTTCTTGCAAAGAATCGATGATTCCGGGCTGAATATGTTCGTCGAAAAACTGCATGTCTTCTTGGCACACGTGAAGCACATCGCCGACGATTCGCTTGAGAAAGCGTTCGGCCAGCTGCATATTATCGGGCAATTCGTAGAAGGCCATTTCAGGCTCGACCATCCAGAATTCGGCCAAGTGCCGTGACGTATTGGAGTTTTCAGCGCGAAATGTGGGGCCGAACGTGTAGACTTTGCCGAGCGAGCAGGCGAATATTTCGGCGTTCAGCTGACCGCTTACCGTCAGGTAAGCTGGGGTATGAAAAAAGTCTTGCTGGAAATCGACTTTGCCGTTGCTGCGCGGCAGTTTTTCGAGATTGAGCGTTGTGACGCGGAACATCTCGCCGGCCCCTTCGCAGTCGCTGGCAGTGATGATCGGCGAATGAATATATAGAAATCCGTCTTCCTGAAAAAAGTCATGGATCGATCGGCAGACACAGTTCCGTACTCGGGCAATCGCACCAAACGTATTCGTCCTGGTACGCAAATGGGCCCATTCGCGCAACTTTTCGAACGAATGCCGTTTCTTCTGCAAAGGGTAGGTCTCGGGATCTGCCCATCCATGGACTGTCACCCGTGTCGCTTGGACTTCGGTCGCCTGTCCCTTCCCACCCGATTCCTTTAATTCGCCTTCGACGGTGAGACTACATCCCGCAGAAAGCCGTTTGATATCTTCTTCGTAGTTGGACAATGCCGCGTCGGCAACAATTTGCAGGTTGCCGAAGCAGGATCCATCATTGATCTCCAGAAAGGAAAACCCCCCTTTGGAATCACGACGGGTTCGCAGCCAACCCGATACTCGAACCGCCGGTCCGACATACTCCTTATTGCGTGCCTCCGCAACGGACAGTCTTTTCATCGCAATGCATCCTTTAATCGACAATGACGGCAGTCCCACTAATCCGAGTTTGCATCGCTCTTGACACCATCGGTTCTTCGAAACAAGAAGCCCAACAGGACCAGGACGACGTAGACCGATGCCATGCCGATGACGACAGGGCCAGCTCGCTTGTCGGATATTTTTTCGCCGATCGCGGCAACCGAGGCGATAATGGCACCCAGCACGGAGATCCCCATCAGTGCATTCCAGATACCAAGGCTGATGCCGTTCGGCCGTTCGTCTCCCATCACGGCCCGACTATTCATCATCACGAAGAATGTAACGTAGGCGATGGGCAGCAGCATCATGCCGAAGCTGGACGCGAGAATCGGCAGCCAGAAACCAGCTTCACCGGCCCATACCCTTGGCCAGGCGGCGCCAGACAAGCCGGCCACGAGACAGCCAACCGTAAATGGAGTGCCTCCCAGGGGTGCATCAAACATCTCGCAGAACGCGAACCCGTTGATCAGCATCAAAATGATAATAGTGGAGAATCCCATTCCGAATACGCCGATGCCAAATACGAGATTCGCGCGCTGTTCACCGAGTAGCGGCTCAAGTGCCTTCGACAAATGAAAGGCATTGCGATGCACGAGCGACGCGGCAATTCGTTTTTCCGCCGCGGGCAGAGCCGCCATCCGGCGGACGCGCGTATCGTGATCCATGCTGTCGAATGCTATCCCGCCCACTTCGTGCTCGACGCGTTTGGCCAACACTTTATCGGCCCCCCCCTTGAAATCTGCGCTTTCGACGAATGTCGATGGGTTTTCACTAAGCAGCGCGTCGTCGACTTTGGTATGAAACGTTGCCGCCGCTGCGATCACGACGCAACTAGTGACGGCAAGATAGGGGACAGCCATCCCAGTGGACAGATCGAAACGCGCTAGGCCGCGAAAGGTCTTGTCCCAGCCACGGTTAAGCAGGGTGTAGGGCATCAAGAAGGTCATGTTGATACCGACTGCCGTTGCCGCGGCACCGATCATCACTGCTCGTTGCTCTTTCAAGATGGCCACGCGCCAATAGTCCTGCATCGATTCGGGAACTTGCTCCAACAGAGGACCGAGTTCGCCAGCTGGTCGGAACCAGCTGCTAGGATTTGGCATGAACCCCGCTGCGATCTGGCTCCAATTCAATTGCCCTTTCGATGCCAGCAGCGCTACGACAGCGACGAAGCAAATCACGATCAAGCCGACCAGGGCCTTCAGAAACAAATCGAACGCCTTGGCTGCACGACCTTGTCGACCGTTCAGGTACAGGGCGAAGAGGGCCGCCACCAAGATGAGCACGGAGACGGTGAACTTTGCCAAGTCAGAGTCGGTGATCACCGAGCTGGCCAGATTCTTTTGAATGGCGGCGAAACAGAGGCTGTATTGTGGCATGCACCAGATGATGTTTGCCATGATTGTGGCGATAAGCCATCCCCAGCCGAGAGCCGGGTTTATGTGTCTGTTGATTGCCCGAAATGGCCGCTCGCCGGTCGACAGCGTCACATAACTGATCGCCGACAGCATCACCACTCCCATGATGATGGCCATCAACTGCAGCCAAAGCAAACTGGTATTGCCCAAGATTCCCAAAAACAGGGCTCCGGCCAGGGACCCCCCACCCAAGGTAATGGCTCTTTGTAGCCATCCCGGTCCCGACAGACGAACAAATGCCACCAACGTGGCACCAAGCCCCTGCCGCTGAGCATCCGCAAGCAACGCACGGCCTTGGTCGATTTGCGATTCAGATTCGCTCATGGAACTCTTTCTACCTTTAGAACCTCGCCGCATGCATGCGGTTGGCACGTGGTTCGTTTCTTTGGTCTACGCTTGTGGATCATATTCGTCTCAGATGCCTTGAGCGGCAAGAAACCGCTCGGCGTCGAGCGCGGCCATGCACCCTGTTCCTGCTGAAGTAATCGCCTGGCGATAGTAGTCATCGGCAACATCTCCGGCCGCAAACACGCCCGAGACGCTGGTTTCGGTCCGAAATGGTTTTGTCCAGCGAATGTATCCCTTTTCGTTCATATCCAATTTGCCATTGAGAAACGCGGTGTTCGGCGTATGACCGATCGCCACAAACATGCCACCAACTTCCAATTCGCGAGTCGAACCATCGGCGGTGCTTTTTAGACGCAGGCCGGTGACGAGGTTGCCATCGCCGAGCACTTCGTCGACCGTGTGATTCCAGACCATTTCGATCTTAGGATGATTCAAGGCCCGCTCCTGCATGATTTTCGAAGCACGCAACTGATCGCGACGGTGAATCATATAAATCGTGGCGGCGTCTTTCAAATTCGCCAAGTAGCTGGCTTCCTCCACGGCGGAATCGCCGCCCCCGATCACGGCCAGGGGCTTTTTGCGAAAGATGGGCAATGCCCCGTCGCACACCGCACAGGCGCTCACCCCTTTATTCTTGTACTTCTCTTCCGAATCGAGGCCCAGATAATTGGCCCGCGCGCCGGTGGCAACAATCGCCGTGTGCGCCTCGACCGGCTTCCCGCTGGCCGGGATGACCTTCAGCGGTCGGCGGCTAAAGTCAACATCCACAATGTCGTCACCGATGACTCGAGTTCCGAAGTTCAACGCCTGCTGCTTCATCAACTCCATCAGCTCAATCCCCTGCACGGCATAGTGTGGTTGCCCATCCCTCACATGGCCAGCGGGCGCAGGTGGCAAATTGTAGTGCCGGTCCGAGGCTACCGCGCTTTCCACAAAGGCGCGGATGTTCCCAGCCGGGAACCCGGCATAGTTTTCTACCTCCGTCGTGAATGCCAATTGACCCAATGGGATCATCTCCGGTTTGACCGTTCCTTCGAACAGCAACGGATTGAGATTGGCACGCGCCGCATAGATCGCCGCCGACCAACTGGCCGGGCCACTTCCGATAATTACAACATGTTCTGGCACGTTTTCGCTTCCTTCAGATTGCTACGGATTCCCGATAAAGACTGCACGCTACGCCACGTCGATCGCGACGGCCACCGCAAAAGACACTCGGAACACTCCCCAAGAGCCACTTCTACAATGACTCTACGATGACTTCCACAATGACTTCCACAATGGCCCACGATATCCAACGTCAAGCCGATGGCGAGTATAACGACCGCCGACTGGATCGGCAAACGCCAAACGAGACGGCAGTGTTGTACGGCTGTCCCAGCCGTTTGTGGAACCCTCCTCATCCAAGCCCGCCGGACCCTATCTTCGAATCGCGTGTCATCCCGCACGAGACCTGCTAAAATGGAAGCGTCGATATTTGGAAGGCTCAGGGAGAATGGGTTGTGGACACGTTATTGATTGCCTTGGCGTCGTTTGTCGGGTTCATCGTTGCGTATCATTCGTACGGTCGCTGGTTATCACGGCGGATCTTTGGCCTGGACGCTAGTACGTTGACGCCCAGTCACGAAATGCGGGACGATGTCGACTATGTGCCGACGCATAAGCAGGTCATATTCGGTCATCACTTCACGAGCATCGCGGGAACTGGCCCGATTGTTGGGCCAGCCATTGCGGTCTTTTGGGGTTGGCTGCCGGCTCTCCTATGGGTCGTTTTTGGCTGCATCTTTATTGGTGCTGTCCACGACCTGGGGACGCTCGTTGTCAGCCTCCGCAACCGAGGCCAGACGGTCGGAGAAATCGCTGGTCGAGTCATTTCGCCGCGTGCCAAGATCCTGTTCCTGCTGGTATTGTTTTTCTCCTTGAGCGTGGTGCTAGCCATCTTTGGTCTGGTGATTGCCAACATCTTTTCCAATTACCCTGAAACCGTGTTGTCGGTCTGGATCGCGATGCCAATCGCTATGGCGATCGGTTATTGGACGTATCGGCGTCACGGCAAGCTGTTGGTTCCTTCGCTGGTCTCTCTCGTGGTGCTATACGCGGCGATCTACGTGGGAGTTGAGTATCTACCGATATCAGTGACACAGTCGGCCGACACACAAGCTACGGCTTGGAGTGGACGAGTCGATCTGCAAGTCGGAAGCACGACCATTGCGTCGGCATTGCCGCTGGTCAATCCGGTGGTGGCCTGGACCGTTGTGTTGATGGTCTACTGCTTCATTGCATCGGTGTTACCAGTGTGGCTGTTGTTGCAGCCACGCGACTACATTAACAGCCATCAGTTGCTCGTGGCACTTGTCCTGTTGGTAGCGGGCTTGGCCGTGGCCGGGATTTCCGGGCGCGCTCAACTACAGACGACCACGCCATCGCGAGTGGCATCGGCGGAGTTACCGGAGCACACGCCTCCCATTTTTCCGTTTCTATTCATTACCATCGCCTGTGGCGCTTGCAGTGGGTTCCATTGCCTGGTCA
>JAGQPD010000855.1 GCA_020426865.1 Planctomycetales bacterium | reverse complement strand
CTGCCGATTGAAGCTACGCTGGCATAAGGACTTACGTCACGCGGATGATACGCCGCGATGACACGTTTCCCGCCCGTGACACCGCCCCGACCACCCTTGTTCCACCGCCCCATCGGCGATGGAACGCATAAATATAACAGTCTTGCTCCCTTCTGCCAAGCCGACCGATTTTCCTGTAAGTCAAGCACAACGCACAAGTTACGACCACTCCCTGCGCACCGCAATCAGCCGCACGAAGGGCAGGGGAGAAATACAGCGTCATTCAGCCCCCGCATCACTTTTCCGGGGGGTGTAAATTAGGAACGGATTCGAAACGCACGACCTCGGGATATGGTCGACGGTGCCAGTTATTCGAGATCGAGCCGCAATACCTGTTGGTTCGAGGTATTGACGTGGGGGGAACGGGTGAATCAATCCTGGCCTTTGTGGGGCTTAACGTTGCTGATCGTCAGGTTGGCCTCAAGCACAGGAAACCGGATCTCCGCGCCGCAAATGGCAACACCGACCACAACCAAGTCTAGCACTAAAAGGAACAAACAGGGGACTTTCGCCATCTCGCCATCCTCCGGTAGCAATTCTGTCCTGGTACCCGTTTTTTGTGATTCAGTATCTAATGCGAGATTGGCTTTAAATCTGTATCATCAAAACCACATTTTTTGCGGGCTATCTTCCGCCGATGCCTTTCGGCCGGGTTCGATTTCATATTGTGGACCTATCACAAGGTATCGTCAAGTTTGACAGGCATTGGGCATACGTGTAGGGTGTCGGCGGCTGCTCTGTTTCGGTCTGCGACAAAATGACATGACAATCTGTTCCTCCCCAGGACGTCGGTCAACTTTGTGACGCGACGACGGAATGCCATGCACGTTGGCTCAGCTATCTTGTGTCACGGTTGTGTTCGTCGGCGTGTGTCATCTCCAGGCCGATGGTCCTCTGCATCCATGAACTGCAACGTCCGTTGCACGAATTCGTTGGGCATGTTCATGTGCGGCAAATGACCTCCTTTCGGTACAATCCACAGCGCCGAGTCGGGAATGGATTTGTATATTTCCACGGGAATGTCAACAGGGAAGTACTGATCTCGGTCGCCATGCATGATCAACGTTCGGGCCTGAATGGTGCCGAGGTAGGGCGGTGTGAAATTCAGGTCCGCGTAGTCGTCCGCAATTGCACTGAACAACCGTGCGAGTTTCTGAATCTGTTCTTTACCACCAGGATGGAGTGTCTCCATCTCAGCCCAGTGCTTTGGGTTATCGAAATAGAGGGCCTTTGTTTCTCTTCGCATTTCACGCCGCGCTTGCTCTGGTAGATAATGACCAGATCCAATCAGAACCATTGACGAAATCCGTTCTGGTTGGCGCGTCGCAATTTGGAGCAGTGTCATTCCGCCAAGACTTGCGCCCATTGCCCGGCATCGACCGATACGCAGATGGTCGAGTAGCTGTACCACGTCATCGGCGCATTGACTGAATGAGAATGCATCCGCGGGATTGATCGTACGCCCATGTCCGCGCATGTCAGGAATGATCAGCTTGTACTTGAATGAAAGGTCCTTTACGAACGGCCCCCAGGAGGCAGCACCTGTGCCGTCGTACCAGTGGAGAAGCAGCAGCGGTTCGCCGGTTCCGTGGACTTCGTAGTACATCTTCATGCCATTGATGTCGGCATAGCGGCCGGGAGCTGCAACCGTCGCCGTCTGGGCAAGAAGAGGGGAAGAGGTCGCCAATATCGCGACAACACATATCATAACTGAGGACCACGAAGGTGTTATCTTCATTTCCGATACCTTTGCGTAAACCGGTACGCCGCAGACGCTTTGACATCTTACGAATCGCACGGCACTAGATTGTGACATGTTCGTTCTAACATTCCCATGATCCACCCACGGCGCCCAGCCGAGGGACGGTGGGGGCGCCGAGTGTCAGAGTTTGCGCGATGCGGGCCACTCGGCCTACAGGTAGCCGACAAATTCCTTTGTTCGCAATTTAGTCACGGGAATCGATATGTCTTTGGGACGTTCTATTTCGATACGGCCGCGTTTGTTCCCAGTATGTTTTCGCCCCGTCCGATCGGCTCGCGAAGCCTTTGGCGTATTCATCGGGAATTTCTGGAATCCAGAACGAGTCGGGAAGCGGGGCAGAAGGAAGCTGACGATGTAGTTCCAAAGTCGCTACCACAACTCCCTCACCTTCGGCATGCGATCGGAATCCAAGCGTCTCGCCACTTGCGTTGACAATCTGGCTCTGCCCCATGTATTCGACAGTCGACGCACGAAGCGGGGCCGAATAGAATCCAAGCCTAACCTGACCAACAGGGTTCGCATGAACGACCGGCGCGCCCGTCAGCTTTGCGAGTTTTCGCGGCATGTTCGTAAGGATTTCTGAGTTGCGGTTACGAAACGCTTCTTCGTAGAGCTCTTCACTGTCGAAATATGCAGAGCCCGCGAGAATCACGTCCACTCTCTCGCGCAATCTCCGGGCCGTGCGCACTCGAATTAGCTCCCAACACATCGCAACACCGACTGCGATGTTTGGCTCACCCAGGTTCATGCAACCATCATCGTCGCCACCGATGTAACAAGAAGCTTCCGTTCCCATTGATGGAGTGTCTTTATCGTGCGTGAACGTGCGCCCATCCGCGAGAGCGAGCACATAGGTATTGTACGTATCTTGGTCTCGCTGTGCCAGAAATGAGCCTCCCACAACACCGCCCGCGCGCTTTGCCAATCGAACCAAAAGTTGTTTTGGTTCGCCATCGAGCGGACAATGTGCGTCGAGGAACGCTGGGTCGTTGCCCGCTCCGAATCCCGTCGTAAAGAACTCGGGCAACGTAATCCACGTTGCACCATCGGAAATGGCCATTTCCACCAGACGCTCGGCAGTCGCAAGGTTGGCATCCACATCACCATGTCGAATCTTCATTTGGACCGCGGCGGCCCGCACGAAGTGCTTCCCTCCTTCAAGAAACACCCCAAAGTCAGAAACCGAAGCGCGTCCCAAGATTCCCGCTCCCAGGAATTCGAGAGTACCTAGGCCGATAATCGTCTTCACCGCTTCGCGTCGTTGTAGATTCATGAGAAGGTCCTCGATCTTGGTAACATCCAATCGTCTCGATCTCAGTAGGTGTTAAAGGTGAAATGTTTATCTGGACTCAGTCGTGTCAGCAGGCGGTTGCCATCCGCCGAATGCTGCCTCCAGCTCCGCCATCACCCGCAACACGATGTCGTCACGATACTCGCGGCCAATTATTTGGACACCAATCGGAAGTCCTTCCGTTGTCACATCCACGCGGACCGTACCCGCAGGGTACCGACCGCTCAATAAGCAGAAATAACAATAACTATATTTGTCTTCGCTGCGTTCGCTCTGCTCGTATGGCCAGACGGTGCCGTGTAGCATGGCAGGGTGAGCGTGAACGGGAAGGATGATCGCATCGACATCGTCCATGAATCCTGCGAACTGCTTTTGCAATTGGGAAAACTCGTTGGCATCATCGCGCTGCTGCTCGATCGACACGGACGTCTGATAGTGTTGAATCCAGCCCAACACGTCTTGAAGAACACCATCGTCTTCGCAACCGAATGTCTTGATCGTGTTGCGAAATCCATCAATCGCGAACTGATCCTTTCCGAGCATTGCGCCAAGCGTCGCCCGTCCAATACGATAGAACGATGCCGGCAACTCTCCGACAATCGACGCATTGTTTTGTTCCAACAACTTTATCGACTTCGCAACAGCGTTCTGAATGTCGCGAGTCGGAACGCTGCTGGCCTGACTCCATTTTGTCAAATACGCGATCCGTAGCCCTTTCAGATCGATTCTTCGCGAGTCCGACAGTGGTAGGAGTTTGGCGGCAGCACGATTGTCGAAAAAAAACGGCAGAGCGATTTCCAAATCGCGGACGCGTCGGGCGATCGGACCGATGGACCATGCTTGTGGTGCGATCAATTCTTGGGGGTGCATCCCCCTCAGCGAAATACGTTCCGGGGTTGGCCTCAATCCCGCAAGGCCATTCCATGCACATGGCACCCGAATGCTACCGTTATGGTCGGAGCCTACCCCCAACGGTGATCCACACGCGGCGACGAGCGCACCTTCGCCCCCGGAACTTCCACCAGCACTTCGCGCGATGTCGTAGGGATTATTCGTTCGTCCGAATAACGAGTTGTTAGTGTCATAGGCAAAAGCAAGGCAGGGCAGATTGGTAGTACAAAACGAAATAGCGCCACCTCGACGCAACTGG
>JAGQPD010000854.1 GCA_020426865.1 Planctomycetales bacterium | reverse complement strand
CCACCTGTTGCATTTGGGCCAACCCGGTACTGTCGATAGGGTTGAGCGACCCGTTGCCGTCCATATCGTCGGCAATAACTGAACCGAATGGAAACACTACCGCGGTGTGCATCAGGAATGAACGCACAGCACAATTGCAAATCCAAAAGACATGCACATGTCGCACGACGCCGTCGCCCAAAGTGCCGACATGCGAACGTGACAACAAGCACCGGCTACTGATGTGAAACAAGTGTACGGCCGTTTGCGGCGGCAGTTTTTCACGACAATTACTGGTTGCGGAACGTCGCTATGGAACCGGGTGTGGCGATTCCTACCACGGGTCGTGCAAATGGTGGGAACGCAAGGCGGCTGCGCCGTCGGATGAACGCCGCACGTCGTCTGTAACGCGCGCATGTGGTCGACGACCATTCGTCGCATTGCACCGCGAACGCGCGTTAGGAGCGATCTTTGGGGGGACCGTTTTCGGAGCGCGACGTCCAATAATACGTTGAAGGTCCAAATGTCCAATATTTTGCTGGCCTTCTGGTCTATCTCTTGCCACCCCTACGAAGATCGAATGCCGAAACAAGGACAACAACCAGTCACATTGCGGACTGACACGAGATTCTTGACGGGTCCCTGCGAAGACTCCACCGATCGGTTCCGGCACCGAAATGGTGTCTGCTATAACGATGTGCGCGTACTTCCGTCCGGTTCTTCCTTCTATTAGCTTAGGGTCGCACGCCCGCCGGATTGATTTTGACTGATGGTTCTTATTTCCGCAACATGGAGACATATTGCTATGAGTATTAGCCGAATCGTACTGTCTATGACGTTTTTGTCTATGGCGTTTTTGTTTTCAACGCTTATTCTTTCTGCGTCCGCCCAAGTGCTTCCATTCAACGACGAGTTTAACGATGCTCACGACGATGGTTTGCCTGTGCTTTGGCGCATGGCGGGAGACGGCGCGGGGTCGGGAGGAACACGAACGGTTCAAGATGGATCGTTCATAATCACCGGTTCAGGATACACATCCTCTTTTGTGAACGGTACTGAATCAACCACTGACGTAAGCGTTGAAGCGACCATCAATTTTCTTTAACCGGTGGGATTATGGGGCTTCGCCACAAGGGCTGGCGACGGTTTTTACTGGGGCTACATGGGTGCTGATGGGAGAATCGGTCTGGGGGATACAAAGGCAGGCTCAAATACCTGGTTTCTAGACGAACAACCCACTGATCTTAACCCCTTCGACGACGACATCTCGTTGAGAATGAACGTGCGAGATGTCCCCAGCGGCGTGGAACTCTCGCTGTATGCGTGGGGCGAGAACGAAGAAGCACCTGCTGACCCTCAGTTGCGGTTCGTCGATGTCAACCGTAAACACACTGTAGGAACGCTCGGAATGTTCATTAACCAAGGGTCACCGGCCAGCGTCGCGGTTCGACATTATCAGGCCGCCGTACCGGAACCGTCCCTGCTGTCTCTAGCGATATTGGCGTTCGTGACACGCATACGTGACATTCGCCGCCAAAAGGCGTTCCTGCGGTGAAGCTATCTCGGCATCTGCCAACGATTCGCTGGAAATTGGGTCATCACAGTATACAGAACGCAGTAGCGGTTTGATCGACGCACACAACGTCGAGAGGCGTGTGGCAACGTGAACGCGCGAGAGACGCGATTCTATGCGGCCGATTCTGTTGCTGCGCCATCAGTAACAGAGCGAATGGTGCTGCGAGGAAGATACCAGCCGGTTCTGGGACCGAAGTAGCGGGCGGGCTGCCGACCAATCCAAAGTTATCCCTCCACACCGTGTGGTCGGCAGCATCCACGATGCCGTTCCCATTTCCATCAGCCCGACGGTCTGTCGTCGAACCGAAGTTGTCCTTGCAGACCGTGTTGTCTGCGGCATCGACCACGCCGTTTCCGTTGTAGTCGCCGAGAAGTACGATAGTAAGGGTGTTGGCATCGAGGGCGTCTGAAGTGTTAAGTTCTCCCGCGTAGAGGCCATAGAGCGATGCGTCAAGCCGGATATCGTGGGCCGGTATCAATAGCGATAGTCAGCTGGCACTTGGCGAAGACGATGCCGGCGGAGCGATCGCCAGCGATCATCGCACGGGAAGCAGTCTTCGTCCTCGCCAAACCGACGTCATTCTTCAATTGGATATCGTCGGCGACCTCTTGTGCTTTACGGCCTGGGCCGATGGGACGGAAAAACCAGCCGCTCCCCAACTGTCGTTCCACGACAATACACTCCGCCGGGGTACGATTGGAATTTGGGTCAACGCACCGGGATATTCCAAGGTTGCGTTTCGGTCGTTTGAGGCGGTTCCAGAGCCATCGGCCGTCGCACTGATTTCGTGTGGGCTACTCGATTTCAGCTGGCGTCGCGGGCGCACAAATCTCGCTGGTCTTCATCGCATCAGAATTGACCTTACGCGAGAATTGTCATAAGGACAGTCGATGCTTCACGCTCCAGTAGGCTGTTACCGGTACCGTGAACGCCTTATCATGAAACCGCAACGACGCGCGGCGATCAAGACCACTGTTCGCCTCACTTCTGCCTACCGCGTGCAAACACGCAGAGCGCACCGAAAACCGCCATCAACATTGTAGACGGCTCGGGTACGGACACATTTACGAATCGGTAAATGGCCGCCCCCCCTGGTGGAGCGACGGCATAAATTGCAGGAGTGCCACTCTGATACGTGGCATCTACTGCCGTTAGGGTTGGTTCTTCCGGCATCGGCTCGCCTGGCAGCCACGCCCAGGTCTTTATCGTGGTTCCAATGGCGTCAAAGCGAAGGAGAACGTCCGTTGTAGTGACGTCGAATGGAACGTTTCCAGCCGCCAGGATCACGTAATCAGCGCCGTCGCCTCGGCCGATGTAAAAGCCCCCGTCGGGTAATATCGCGTTCCAATATCCCGTCGCATCGGCCTCATTCCAGCGAGCACCTATTCCCATGCTGCTAAACGGAGCGACTCCGCGTACTTGTGATACCGCCGACGTATCCTCCAAGACAAAATCCGCGGGATCCGAGGCCATCGCATCTCCACTCGTATCGAAACCATCGAGGGCCCTGAATATGTAGTCACCACTCGACACGTCGTACTCCACGGACGGAAGTTCGCGTGGTGTCCACTTGACCGGCGTCTCCGCGTCGCCGTCATTGAAATCGTCTTCGAATACGATCTGACAATTCCCGACGCTGCCGATTTGCAGCACAGCGGCGGTGACGAGGGAACCTACCAACATGATGTGAGTCTTCATTTTCTGCAAACTCCAAGTACAAGGACAAGCACCGGGCACTCATTGTACTCGGCGGCTGGACCCATAAACGACATCTAGACGCAGATAACCTGTTGCAAAAGCCTTTCGGCCTTTCGTCGTAGGGTGATATTGCTCTCAATCTGCGCCCCCTATAAGAGTTATGCCGTAATCACAACAAAAAAGTTGCGGAAGAAGTTGGTTCTTTATCCGAATTTGTGGATAAGAAAGTACCAGTTTTTTTGTCGACGATCTCTCAACCTTGCGGCATTGTGGCGAAGCTTGAGGCAAAGCCGAAAGACAGCATCCTACTTTTTTCAAATTACTTGGCACGCATGTCTACATCACTTAGCAAAACAACGAGACAAGCCAGCGGAACGACTCCATCGACGAGGTGCGCGTGGTGTTTGTATCGAGCTACCAACCGACGAAAGCTCTGCAACCAAGCGGAGTGTTCGGACGCCCTAACCCACGTCGACCGCTATTCGCCGCTTCAACAATAGCAGGGCGGTCGATGCCGCGAGTAACGCACCAGATGGCTCCGATACCGCGGATGACATTGCTGTAATGGAGGTAAGACCGTAGTTGTCTTTCCATATCGTGTAGTCCGCCGCGTCAATTGCGCCGTCTTGGTTACCATCGGCGTCAAGCGCCATGGCGGATCCGAATCTGTCTTTCCAAACGGTGTAGTCAGCGGCATCCACGACACCATTGTGGTTATAGTCGCCGGGCAAGATCGTCGGCACGCCGATCAACGTGACTTCGCCGCTCGTATACAGACTCGCCAGATCCCAGTCGTAGTGGCTATAGACGGAGAATTCACCCTCTGGTGCCACGCCTGTCCAATCGAAGATTTTCCATGTTCGACCGAGTTGCGAGTTGATGTCGACGTCATCTGCAAACGTCAGGTCAAGGGTACCGTCCAGCGTTACGGGGATGCCCTCATCAAACGTGATTAATGAGTTCCAGCGGTCGGCATCAAAGACGAGTTTTAGTGCTCCGCCGCTTTCGATAACCATTTCAGTCTGAATGATAACTGAGGTGAGCTCCAAGTCATCACGTGAAAGTCCAACGTAATTTCGAACCACGAGATATTGATCACGAGGCAGACGAAGACCTTGGACCGCGCCGTCCGGCAGGAGGGCGTTTGTAGTTTCAGCGAAAGTCGGGTCAGAGATTGCCGCTCCGCGCAGGTCAGCACTAACGAAGTGCGCGTTGTCCAGAATTGCCGGTGGACCGTAAGGAAGACCGTCTGTTGCGAAGGACAGGTTCGCGTTACGCAGGTCGGCGTGACGAAAATCAGAATCCGTGAGGTTAGTTCCTACAAACGAAGCTTCTAGTAACCCCTGTTCGCGAAAATTCCAGCCGCTCAGATCGTTGCTTCCAAAATCAACACCTCGAAGTTCTTTGGCTTGATAACTGGCGGTTGCGTAGAGCTGTTCTTTTGTAAATCCAAGCGGCGTCGTATTGCGTAATGACGCTCGTGCTATGATCGCTTCGGAGAGGTTGG
>JAGQPD010000853.1 GCA_020426865.1 Planctomycetales bacterium | reverse complement strand
TGCGACGGGGGATTCGTGGAGCGAAGATCGTCCACCGGCTCGACGATTCCCCGTCCCATCAAGTGATACCAGATTCGATTTGCCTGTGCCCGGGCGAATTTGTCGTTGTCAGTACGGGTGATCCACGCCGCCAGTTCCTGCAAGCGATCTCCGTGGATGTCGGCATCACAACCGAGAAACCGCGGAACCGCCTCCAGACCGGTCCGTGCATTGGTGACCGTCCCTTCGGCCTTGATTTGCACGACTTGTTCGCCCACGAACTCGTGCTTGTCGAATTTATCCTTCCGATCGTTCTCCACAATTTCATAATCCACCACGGCAAAAATACTTGCCCACTGGTAGTACTCGTCCTGCGACCAGCTATCGAACGGATGGTTGTGGCATCGCGCACATTGCAGTCGCACACCCAGAAACACCTGTGCCGTCGTTTCGGCTCTCACCAGGGGTTCACGATGGGCGCGCCAAAAATTGGCCGGCGGTACGTCATAGGTGCTGCCGCGCGAGGCAATCAGTTCCCGCACGAATTCGCTTAGCGGCTTGTCATCAGCAAAACTCTGCCGCATCCACTGGTGCAGTAGTTCGACCCCTTTGGCATCAAGCGTTTTTTCCTCATTCCGCACAAGGTCCGACCATTTCAACGCCCACATGTCGGCGAATTCGGGGCGCTCCAGCAGAGCATCGATCAAGCGATCGCGCTTGTCGGGTGCCGGGTCGGCGATAAACGCCTGTGCTTCCTCGGCGGTTGGTAGTACGCCCAGGACATCCAAATGCGCACGTCGCACGAACACTCGATCTTCGGCCAACGGCGCTGGATTGATTTTCAATTGCCTCAATCTGGCAAATATGCGTTCGTCAATGAAGTTGCGCGCCGCCGGTGATTGCCAGGTGAATTCCGACATCGCGGGACGATACGTCAATCGTACCGGAATCTGCTGATCAAGATATCGCACCAACACCATGGTGATCGTCGGTCGATTGAATTGCACCACGCCATCGACCGTCACCTGGACCAACGGATCGGCAGGTTCGTAAACCGCCAACCGCGTGACATCGCGTTGCGATCCGTCGGAAAAATGGGCCACCACCTTTAGCGCGCATTCCCGCTCCGTTCCCCACAACACGCGATCGGCGGGTGCAACTTCCAAACGCTCCACACTCTCGGCCGAAGGGTCGGCGCGCGATAATCCACGTTCGATCCATCCCAGAAAGATCCGATATTCAGGCGATTCTCGGTCGAATCGTTTGCCACCGCCATGCGGAACCTGGGCCGTGGCTTTGAGCAACGCAAGACTTTTTTCTGGTTCCACGCGATTGATACGCCGGCCCGACGCCACTTGTACGAGCTGCTGGTAATCAAACTCGGGCGCCTGTCCGCGCAGCGACAGCATGAACCCGCCCTTTCCGTTGGCATTGCCGTGGCACGTACCGGCATTGCACCCGGCTTTCGATAGGACCGCCATCACATCCCTGTCGAACGTGATATCGCCGAACGCGTCCAACTCACTTGCCGACACGGTCGTAAACCCGGCTACCATTGCGAACATACCAAGTCCGCCCGCCAAGAGCCGGCGAGGGGTCGGCACAAACTGACGTAATTGACAGGACTTTGCAGGCGCGAGATTCATGACGTCGGCGGCTGTAGGCGGGAGGATACGGCAAATCGATGGACGTGAAGCATCCAACATTATTACCGAAATGGGACTGCGACGCCACATTCGACGACAATCCATGTTGGCGCTGTTCGCCAGCTCACAGATCAGGCTTTTTCGCCTAGGAATGCTCGACCGCCGGTTCGGCTAAGGCGCGATCAAGGGTTTGCGGATGACCTTGCCGAGGTTGTTTCATGATTGCCAACCCGAGGATCGTCAGTAGGACACCGAAGAGTAGGTGGGACGTAACCGGTTCCGCGAAGAAAATAACACCGGCGGTTGCGGCCATGGCGGATTGTGAAGCGTTGATCGCATTGACGTGAATCAGACCGCACATCCGAATCGCCGTGGTCACCAGCCAAAAACCCATCGCATTGAAAACTCCGGCCGACGCCATGACGGCCAGATCGATTGAGGGCGTGCGAAGCATTCCGTCCAGACCGATCCGATAGGCGGCGATCAAGGCAAAGGCGATGGAGAGCACGACGCCGTTGACGAAAATCCCAAACACGATCGGCACGCCGTGATTGGCGGTGACGCGAATGGCAGCCCCCACCGAACAAAAAGAGAATCCGGCGGTAAACAACCCGACAAGGGTCAAGACAACCTTGACGAGCGATCGGGGTCCGGTGTTCTGTTCAGCGACCAGCGATCGGCTGGCGTCGTCGGCGCCGAAGCTGAGCACGAAGATCGCGGTGATCAATACGGCCAATGCCAGCATGATCTGGCGCGTCAGGCTTTCTCCCAACAGGAACCGCCCCAGGACGGCCCCTGAGACGATCACGCTTCCCAATGTCACGGGAACGGCCAGGGCCAAGCCGATCACGCCCAGCGCGATTTGAAACATGAAGTTTCCCCACAGGCTGAGGACGGTGACGCCCATCAATAGCGACCAATCACTGCGTGAGACAGCCCTTCGGCACTCGCCCCTAACATGCCACATAAACGGCACAGCCGTCAGGACGGCCACCGGCAAGGACTTCCAGAAGCAGACCCACATTGGATCGCAATGCGTGGCGCTACGCAGGCAAGTGTTCGCGGCGGTATAGACGACCGCCCCTAACCCGCCAACGAGCGAGCCCCAAATTACGTGAGAATTGCTGTGTGTTTCGTCGGTCGCTGACGAACAGGTTGTCTCGCGCGATGTCATTAACCGGCACACCATTCGGCACTGGGGGCCGATGACACACTCACCGGACTGGCCTGCAGGCGTTGTGCGTCGTCGGTGGCGCGGCGCACTTCCTCGGCGCTACGGTGCGCCTCAATGGTCAAATCAAATGAAATCGATGCCCCCCCGGCCACCTTCGGACAACGCCCGTGTGCATGTTCAAAGGTGCGGGGATTGGGATAATTCGTTCCCGGCTCCAGTCCCGTTACATAACCGTCGGCGGTGCCGACCGTGTTCTTCCAAAGCGAAAAGCACGGCAGTTGTTTGACGTTGTACAACACACTGGCCCCCCGATCGCCCTTGGCATTGACCAACACTGTACGCGTCCGCCCGTCGCTTTGGGCGTGATTTTCCAGGAAGTAGACGCGTTCGGCTCCGCCGACCTCTGTCGGTCCATATTGGTCCCATGCAGCGACGTCGCGAGCCGCATGATCGTTTCGCGGAACGACTTGCTTGGCAGGCGCCACCAATTTCGATCCGGGCTCGGCCAGCGGAGCCCCAAAGTTAATGTGATAGAGCATCTGCATCGACGACTCGCTCGCCGAGAAATTCTCCACCGTATCGCTCAGCGAGAAACTCGGCTGACCGACTTTCATCCGCAGCGACGATGTCATTCGCCACTTGGCAAAATGAAATCGGGATTCTTCGACGACACCGCGAACGATAATCTCCCCTTGTTCGGGGTCGACGTGCAACGAAACGTAATGCGCCGGACGGTTAGCAATCCGCCCATGCAGCGGATAGACCAACGCTCCGTGGCCGTTGAAATCGGGCGCACCATTGCTTTCCAAGCCACAGCGCACCACAAATTCGTCAAAGCCATCCAGCCACCCTAGTCCACTCGGTTCTCCCAGCGGGACCCATTGCGGATGAACCGGGCCGCGAACGGGCGAATCCCAGCCAAGTCGGATGTCTTGACAATCGGCCCGCCAAATCCCCATCCCGCGTGTGGGTACCACGACCAGGGTAATTGCGCCATTGTTGATTTCGATGACCTGCACCCCATCTTGCCGCCCACCTCGCAATATCCGATTTCGCAGGGCATAGTCGCCTCCGTGGACAGGCAGAACACGGGAGTCGATGGATAGGTCGTCACCGTGAATATTGTGTGCGGTATCGGTAACGACCCAAGTTTTTTCCGCCACAGGGAGTCCTCCTCATTTGTTTCCGGGATTTTCGACGACCTT
>JAGQPD010000852.1 GCA_020426865.1 Planctomycetales bacterium | reverse complement strand
TTGCATCGACCGTGCATTGACGGTCACGTCAACGCAGAGAACGTGGGCGACCGAGGCTTTTTACGGACAGGTGATGCTAAGCGAACTTGCTGGTGTCAAATCTCCACGCGCAGATCAGCCAGCAACTCACGCCATACCGTAGTGACCTCAGCTGATGACTCGACATCGTCGATACACTTGCCTAGGTACCGCGCCACTGCCCGCTGGTTGTCCGGTACCGCTCGCCATTTCATTCCGAGCGATTCGTGCAGCCATTGCCCGGCGATCGGGCCACCGAATGTCACGTAGTGATGCTGCTTGCCCACTCGGATTCGCAACCCTTGACCCAGGAAATACCACGGGCTGACCAATTCGTCGATCGTATCGATATCACACCGAAACAATACCACCCCCTGCTGATCCGACATCGTCAACCAACCATCGTTCAGCGATAGCCAACCCGGAACAGGAGCAGCAATCCCCGCGACAAACCATGCCGGACAGTGGAACGACTGCTGGACGAAAGGGGCAGGTGCGATCATCTTCGGGTCTCCTAAGTGGGGATATTGCTATTCTCGGTATCGAGCGGACATGCCACTTGCTTCATTCATCCAAGCGCAAGTTCCCGCCATGTGTTACGCGAGTTTTTTTTCGCGACCCTACATGATTGACGGCCCGACAGATAACGCGCTTACCGGAAAACTCAGAATCGCAGCCTACCGCGGTACCGCTCGCAACGTGTAAAACGCCTCGGATGGAAAAAACTCCGCATCACCACTGGCAAGGTTCCGCAATCGAAGCTCATACACAAATCCCTCGCGCCAGCCGTCCAGCTGCAATGTGACAATTCGTGCGTCGTCCGAGAGCGTTATCGCTCGAATGGCTTCGGTACGTCGAGCCACATCGGGGCCACCGTACTCGGGAGTAGACTGTCGAGTGGAGGAGATCAAATCATAGGAGGCTCGGTCGCTCGCCCGACTTTCATCCACCGGTTGCGTGAACTCGATTTCGAAACCATCCGTCACGGCACGCATCTCGCGAATTCCTGCCGGCAGCCGCTCGCGTTGCCTCAACCGCACAACCTGTCCGATATTATTCGCGCCCCCCCAGCCACTGTCGCGCAATGACCCGACAACTAAGTCGCCATTCGGCGCCACGGCACAACAAATGGGCCCCAGCAGCGGCGGCGTTCCCCGCGGCTGGTAATAGCTGAACGGATAACATGCTCCCTGGATCGTATCCCCGACCCGCTGCAGACTAATACGAATCAACCGCTGCGTGTCGTACTCACAACCAATCAAATGTTCGCGAAACGGTCCGTCGTGCAAAAAACAAATGCCATTAACGCTGCGAGTCCACGGATGAGGGATTGCCACAGTTGGCGGAGTCTCCGGGTACGTCAAACCAGCCTTGGCTTCCAGCGAGTTGATAAAACCATAACGTTTCCCCGGAACGATGACATTGAGTTCGTTGAACGGATTGTAGTTGCCCTGATTGTCCGTAACAAATACATTTCCGTCCACCGACCTGGCGATGCCCATCGGGAACCGATGTCCCGCGGTCAACGTCTGCAAAGAAAACAACCGCGGCTCCGCTTCACTCGGTGTTCGCTTCGCTAATCGCAAGACCTGCCCACGCAGATGTGCTGCCGCCAGACTGCGGTTGTCTTGCTCGCACGGCAACGCAATGAAGTAGCTGCCATCGTCATCTGCGGCGAGACCGACTGCCCAATCGTGATAATCGGCCGTATGCCCCCAACCAGACGCAATCGTCACCGTGCGATCCGCGAAGTCATCGCCATCGTCGTCGCACAATCGCAACAACGCATACTTGTTGATGACATCAACACAGTTGTTGCCCAAGGCCACGAGTCCATAGGGAGCTGCCAGGTCGTCGCTGATCGGCTTGGCAGAATCTTCCAGAGCGTCACCGTCGGTATCCGCGGCCAGCCACACCTGCCCCTTCAGCGAACTGACCAGCATCTTGCCATCCGGGCGCCACGTTATCGCCGTCGGCATCCAATCTTCACCCAGCGGCAATTGGATCGCGTCATATCCGGGCACAACCTGCAGCGTGACCGGCACCTGCGGAGGAATCACGGACGTTATCGGTGGCAGCGTGTCCGCCGTGGCATGGGTCAAGTAACGAGCTTCAAGCGTGATTTCCGCCATGTCCGGTCCGAATTCCACCTCGCACCACATCGCGTCCCCTTCACCATCAAACCCCGCCCGCACTGGCCTCGCCGATAATGCGACCGACGTTGCTGGTGACTTTTTCAGGAGCACCGTAAGATGCTCGCCTGCAGGCTCGTCGTCGACGGAGTCGCGTTCGTCAATGCCACGGCCCAGGCGCAGGCGCACAAGATCGCCGCGTCGCATACCTCGCACGTGAACTCGGCGCGCAAAACCGCTTCGCGGATCGTCCGAGGTCGACCAAATCGGCGACCACGTTTGATCGATCCAGAGTGTCGTTCGATCCGTGCCCTCACCAAATATCAGTCGATGCGAGAATTCCGCACCTTGTTCCGGCGAATGTTCCCAGCGATCCAATTCGGTGGGAAACTGCCCGTCGGTGATCAATGGCAATTGCCGTTTGTCGCGCACCAATTGGATGTCCGCTTGGTCATCGTGGAGATCTACAAGCGTCTCGCCCCCGATTTCCCAGAACCACGTTTTTCCTTCCGTACGCTGCCGAGCTGCGTCGCCGATCCACCAACTTGCGAGCTGACCGGTCGCAACATCAAACAACACGTTGTGGCGATTCGGCAACCCAAGGATCCACGGTTTGATATAGCGATCATTTTCGCCATGGTTCACCACGTCCGTGAGAATATGAGCACGCTCACTTTGTGACGGGACGCCGCTCGCGCGAACAGTCCGCACTGGGTTTGGTTGAGGCGGCTTGAAATCCGGTTGATTCAGTACGGACCACACGGCCGCAAGTTGCTGGTCCAAATCCTCTTGAAGCACGCCATGTATTGGACGATTGAAGGACGGCATTTCAATGCGCGGAACGATCCGATCAGGATCCGCTGTCCAACGGCGGTACCAAGGATATCGGATGCGTTGTCCAAGTCCCGCGAGATTCGGGCCGCGAGCGTTGAGGGGTGCCTTCGGCGGTTTTACTTTGCCAATGGAATGGCAGCTGAGACACCCAAATCCATCGGCGGTAACGAGCCGACCGCCCGCAAACCTGGCCGCCGCTTCGTCGACTTCGGCAATTTCGGACTGTTCGTCCAAGGGCATTCGGTCCGCTTGCACCAACTCGGCAACCATGGCGTGAAGCTGATCGTCCGTCAATTGGAACTTCGGCATCTGAATCTGCAGCCAATCGCGTCGTCGTGATTGCGATCCTTGTAAGACGGCCGCGATGGCATGATCATGTAACTTGTCACCGACATTGTCCAACGTTGGCGGTACAAACGCCGGGAATTCCGCCGACAGATGCGGCTTGATATTGACCGCCGCGGTCACGGCAGGCGCGATACCCGGAGCCCCGTCGCGCTGATGACAGGCCACACAATTCTGTTCGTTCATCAGACGGCGCCCCACCGAATACGGAGCCGAACTCGACTCGACAACGTGAGTCAAATAGTGGCGGATTGCATCCCGGTCACCTTGCTTGAGCTGGTATCCCGGCCGGCGACTCTCCCCATTGGCCTCGCCAAGGCAACTGTCCCGCCAATCGATCGCCGCCGGCCATGCCACTCTCACAGATGCCTTTTCACGACGCTCACCCAATGACGGATCGCGGCTATTCGCATGGCAGGCATGACATCGCCATTTCATAAATGTCTCTTGAACCACCCGCTCATCCACCTGTTGCTTCGCTCCTGCATCATCAACATGGACAGCGCCATGCGACGACTCGCCTTTATCAAGCGACACCAAGTAGGAAGCCAAGTCAGCGGCCTGCTGTTTGGACAGTTCAAACGTCGGCATCCGATGAAGATTGTTGACGCGATGCGGTTCACGCAACAGCAAGGCAATCGAAGTGGCAGACCGTTTGCCGCCGATCGTTGATAGTTCGCCCCCGCCGTAGCGAACGGGACCGCCAACCTGGCCAAGTGAGTGGCAGGCAAGGCAACCGATGGATACGAACAGTTGTTCGCCGGTTCGCGGGTCGCCTTCCGGAAATCGCGGATCGCGATCCTCAGACCGTACCAGGCGCGAATCGAGATAGGCGGAAATCTGGCGGAGCTCCTCGGTCGCAATATGGAACGCGGGCATGGTCGATGCGTCGGCAAACTTTTCGCTCGAAAGCGTTTCGGAAGGCTCGGTCCGCTGATGGGCGTCAAGCAGTTCAAACAACCAGTCTTGCGATACGTGCTGCGCTGCATGGGCAAGGTCCGGTGCCGGCAGCAACGGGTTTCGCTCGTGCGTCTCGTGGCAGGCACCACAGCGCAAGGCCCGCACCAAATCAAAACCCCGCCGGTACAAATCGTCGTGTTCCGTGCCTTGATCGATGTGCCCCCAATACCGAGCCGCAATGGGTTCCCGCGTAAACGAGTCACTCGACCAAAACAACTGCAACCGCGGCTGGTGATTGCCAGACTCGAAACGGATTCGCACGGCATGCCACCCATACGGCATCGCGACTTCTTCGGTGGCACACCACCCTTCCGTCTGGCGATCAGCCTGCAACACCCTTCGACCCTCAATGTCGATCTCGACCCGGCCGTTGACGAACGCATGCAGCTGATATGTTCCAGCCGGTTGAAACAGCAGGACGCCCTCCCATGTGGCGCGAAAGCGGTGATTCAAATCGCGATCCACCGGCCCTTGCTCGTGCCATACATGCGACACTCGCGATTCAACGACCACACGCCGAGCACCACCGGAGCGCACCGCTTCGTAATGGGCCGTCACACCGGGCAGGTAGTCTGCGTCTTCGGCGTCATCCTGAGCGTGGCATGTGGCCACCAGCGATTGAATCATCGCCATTACCATGAACGTCCGCCCGTAAACGCCGATTGACGCTGGCATGAATGTTCGCATGTCCTGCGGACGGATGAACCGATGGAAGTAGGAAGGCACCTGCGATTGGATCGTCATCATAGTCAACATCATAACGCGGCCAACTGCGAAAGAAAACTTCCCTCGTGCTTCAACCGCAACATCGCTTGAGCATTAGCGATAAGGTAATCTTGAAGGCTGCTATCGCGCGACACGGAATTTGGCGAACACCGGCCGATGATCAGAGTTGTTCGTCCAAAGATGCTGACACTCGGTGATCATGACTCGATCGTTACTCCAAACATGATCCAGTTCCAACATGGGGATCGGAAGCGGCCACGTGGGCGCCCAACCATTGCCGTTCTCGGTAAACGCATGATGTAGCTTTCGTCGTAGCGGATCGAAGTGCCGCGAGTCCAGTGGCGTATTGAAATCTCCGACGACAATCAACCGACGGTCTTCCCATTGCTCAACGAATGACGCAAGTCGGAGCAGCGTTCGACGGCGTGAATAGATGGGATTGCTGTCTATATCCACCAAAACCAAATAGTAGGTATTGCCATTGATCTTAACATTGGCGCTTCGCATACTGCCATGATTGCCAAATTCGTCATAGCTGACAGCGCCCAGCTCACCACGGGTCAGAATGATCATTCCACCCTTGAGGTCCGAGCCATCGTATTCGGGGAACGCCTCAAGGTATCTCGCAATCTTCTCTGGCCGATTTGGTCCACCTTCACTAATGGCGATAATATCAGGATCATGTGCGCGAATCGTTTCGACAATGCCGTCCCAACCTTGTGTGGTTCCATAGACGTTCCAAAAGAATATAGACAAGTCACTGTCTTCCGCGGAAACCGAGTTGGTCCGCCAGGACTGCTGAAAAACGAACAATCCACTGCCGACTACTGCGAATAGCAAGATCCCAACTCGCGTTGGCTCCCCTGCAATCGCTGAGCAGATGGCCGCCACGATGCTGGCCCCGCAAACCAACACCCATGGTGTGGCATAGTAGACAACGGAAAATAGTGGTAGCCAATCGGCCACGGTCAACCGGAAGGCAATGATCGACAAGACCACGTATGCCAAAAACGGTTCCAGCCTTGCAATGACGGAGCGTCGCCGCACCTGGCACTCGGTGGTGGCCGTCGACGCAACCTGAAGTGTAGCTTCGGACATCGGGTACGACCGCGATGGGACATGGAAACGTGGGAAAATGGAAACGTGGAAAACTCGTCAGTCAACCCGGCCAAGGCGACTCCCGCAGTCGCAACACGACAGCGGGAGTCAAACTCATACGTTGCAATTCAAATGCTGTTTGCCGGTTCAGCATAGTGGCAGTTCAACCAGCGTCAACCGCCGCGGGGGTTATTTCCGACAATGTAATCTGGAGAAAGCGAGCAGCCCGGAAAGCAACGATAGCAAACTGCCAGGTTCTGGGACGCTTGCGGCACTGACGGAACTCAACGAGTTACCAAAATTATCCTTCCACACCGTGTAGTCGGCGGCATCGA
>JAGQPD010000851.1 GCA_020426865.1 Planctomycetales bacterium | reverse complement strand
TCGAGATGAACGTTCCTTCGAATTGCCGGGCGACGTCCTCCAATTGAGGCCCCTTGCCGACCGCCGTCGACGATTCCAATCGATTCAGCATGCTCGTAAGTTGTGGAGCAAGGTGGATCGTCGGTAGTGACCCGGTTTCCGGAATACTCATCGCTGTATGCCCCGTTCCCTGTTTATCTGAATTCCAGTTCCGCATGCAACGCGCCCGCAGCATGCAACTGCGTGAAGATCGCACCCAAATCACGCGGTGTCACTCCAAGTGCGTTCAATGAAGTTGCCAGGTCGGCCACGGTGGCGGAGTCCTCGAAGACGACCATCGGGCGCTTTTCTTCGACAACGTCCAACTGTGTTCGCGGAACCACGGCCGTCACTCCGTTACTCAATGGAGCCGGCTGCGATACCTCGGGCGTTTCCGTCGTGATCACGGCCAGGTTCGCGTGCGTCACCGCCGCCGCCGAAATGCGCACTCTCTGCCCTACAACAATCGTCCCCGTTCGCTCATTGACGATTACCTTCGCCAACGCGTCGGGAGCGGTCGCCAGTTGTTCAATGTTGCCTAAAAACTCGACCTCTCGCCCTCGATAGCTGAAGGGGATCAAGACCTCGACGACGCCCCGTTCGACTGCCTGAGCTGTCCCGGGGAATGCGTTGTTAATGGCGTGTTCGATCCGACTGGCCGTTGTGGCATCCGGATTGTGCAAAAGCAGATTAAAACTGCCTCGGCACTCGAATTTGAATGGTACTGCCACTTCGATCGTCGCACCCCTGACAACCGTGCCGACCGAATTGTGGTTCTTTTTAGCGGAACCTGCCTGGCCCGAGAAATCGAAGCCCGTCGTGGAAACAGGTCCATAGGCTACCGCATAGACTTCCCGGTCCGGCCCGAGCAATTCCGTCAGTTCCAGCGTGCCTCCCTGCAAGCTCTTCGCATCGTCATAAATAGACACGATAGCGTCCAGCTTCATTCCGGGGCGCGTATTAACGGGCATCACTGCCTTGACGGTTACCAGCGAGACACTGGACGTATTTGTTCGCGTATCCGTTCCGATCGCGATTCGTTGCGCTGGGTCGGCTCGAACGTTCAGATGGCTCTGAATAAAGTTTTGGTAGTACGTTCGCGTGCTTGGATTCTTGCCTCCTGTGCCGGATAGTCCGGTCACCAGTCCGATTCCGGTGAGCACATTATCTCGCAGACCCTCCACCGTCGTGATGTCGCCGATGCGAGTGTCGACGGCAAATGCCGGCGATAGGCAGCAGTATATACCAATCAGTGTACATAAAGCCACAGATTGGTGGCGGGTTGAGCGAGGGACTGTCATTTGGTTTCCTTTCGAAATCAACTGTGGGTTAGCGGCCTGTTGGCGAAGCGGCTGAGTTGGTCAGAACGGACGTATGAGATCCCATGTGCGTGCCATCCACCCTGGTTTTGTAAAGATGGTCTCGGCGCCGTCGCCTGCGTAGCAAACGTCGAGGTTCGCGATGTACTGTGATAAGACGGTGTTGTCGGCACGGATATCCTCAAAGCGGACGATCCCGTTGATCGTGAGTGTCCGGTGTTCACCGGAAACCGTAATACTCCTTTGGCCTCGGATGACAAAGTCGCCATTCGGCGTTTTGTCGACGATCATCACGGCGATGCGGTCCGTAAAATCACGTGCAACGCTGTATTGCGAACTGTTGTCAACGGTGCCGGACGAATTGGCGGAGGTATCCATAGCCATCGTGCCGGTCTTTGATCCAAGATCGCCTCCCGACGACGCCGAGAAATCAAATCCGCCGCCGGTGGTCGAGTTGCGATCCATTTGACGGTCGTCTTTCATGGCGGCATCGGTCGATTCACTGACGATAACCGTTAATGTGTCGCCGACCCGCCGCGCCTGAGTATCGTGGAATAGCGGTCCACGACTCGCCACGCGACGTGCGTAAAGCGACGGCGATTGCCCAGTTGCCTGGATCGTCAAAGCGGACGAAACGAGAAGTACTGACAAGATAGTTGTCTTGAGTTTCATGACAAGGGCCTATGGAAGGTGTAGTTAATGGAGTAGGGTGAAAAGGAAGGTTAACGCAAAACGGTGACTTCATTGGGACCGGTGACGCGGCCGATCAGCTGTTTCTTGCTGGATGGATTGACGACTCGGATTGAGTCGCCGACCCGACCACCTTGAAGCGCCTGGCCGTCGCTGATGGTGGCCGTGACCTTGCCCACGCGGGCCACGATCCGCACCTGATCTCGCGGACGGACAGCGTATTCCGATGCGGCATCGACCAATGCGACGTCGCGGGATGCAATCTCCTGGCCGGCGCGAATGTCGCGTTTGAGCGTCGCACCCACGATGCTTTCAAGTTCGACTGACGTGCCGGAACTGGCGAGCGTCGTCGATTCATCAACGTCGGACTCGGTCACCAGGTCCCCGCGTTTCAAATTCTTTCGGGCCGTGACGACACTAAGGCGGCGCTGAACCAAGACCGAAACCATGATGGCACTGGCCAAGTGATCGTCTTCGTACAGGCCTACTCGCAATCGACAGTTTCCCAGTCGCACCCCTTGGTCCAGGATTGGCTCCACACGCGTCGGCACGATCGAAGAGGAGCCACGTACGGTGATAGGCTGGGTCAGTGTAACCAGGATGTCGTCGGGGTCAACGGATAAAGCTCGCACATATGCGTCGTGGATCGAGCTGACAACTTGCGAGTCCAGAGCGAGTGGCTGAGACCGGCGAACGGATACTCGTGACGGGCCACGAATCTGAAAGTCGTTGTGGTCGTATCCAGCCAACAGCACGCGCATCTTCACCTGTGACGCTGTGACGCTAGCGGAATGCGAAGAGCTTGCGAGCTCGACAATGTCAAGTCGGCCGATTTCATCTCGCAGCTGGGCCGTGCCACCAGTGATGTGGGCGACGTCGCGCAGCGTCGCCAGGCCAGTGTTCACTTCCGTGCCGTCAAGCAATACGACGACGACGGGCGAACGAGTGTCGGCAACTCTGTCCGAAAGGTCTTGAGCAGCCGAATGACGCGTTACGAGCAACGTCATCGCTATGGCGATAATGCATCGGTTCATACCATTACCTCATGATCTGGCTGGTTGTGGAAAGCATCTCGTCGCCAGCACGAATCGCGCGGGCGTTCACTTCGTAGGCCCGTTGGGCTGTGATGAGCGAAATCAACTCGGTTACCATCTGGACATTCGATTCTTCCAGGAATCCCTGTCGAAGAGTCCCAAGGCCATTGAGGCCCGGCTGGCCTGGTAGTGGATCTCCCGAGGCCGTTGTCTGCGCGTAGAGATTGCCACCGGTGCTGCTTAGGCCGGCAGGGTTGATAAACCTCGCCAAGTCAATCTGGCCAACCGGAGTTTCAACACCATTGACGTTGGTACTGACGGTCCCATCGGGAAGTATCGTGATGGCGGTGGCGTCGGGGCTGATGGTAATCCCCGGCTGGAGCAAGTAGCCGTCGGCATTTACTAGGTTGCCAGCACTGTCCATATGGAACGATCCGTCTCGCGTGTAACGAATTTCTCCGCTCGGCATCTGGATTTGGAAGAAGCCATCCCCTTCGATCGCGACGTCGAGGTTGTTGCCTGTCTGTTGGGGTGTACCGGGCGTGAAGAGTTTGGTGGTGGCGACGGCCCGAGCTCCGCTGCCGATCTGCAAACCGACTGGTATTTGTTGACCGGCGGCCGATTGGGCACCCGCCTGCCGCACGGTTGCATACAACAGATCGGCGAAGTTGACGTGGCTGCGTTTGAAGCCCGTCGTGTTGACGTTTGCCAGATTATTGGCAGTGACGTCGAGGAGCGTCTCCTGCGCCTTCATGCCGGTCGCGCTAGAATACAACGCACGTAACATGTGGATTATGCTCCGCGTGGGTCAGTATGTTTTTGTACCGCTTCGGCGATCGTTCGCAAAGCTCGCTGTGACGCCTCATGGTGACGAAGGCCGACAATCATTCGCACAAGTTCATCCGTAGGGGATGCGTTTGCCATTTCTCGTTCGCCTTGCTCGAACGTCACTTCCGCCGGTTGGGGTACCACGTCACTTGGTGCGGCGAATGTCGAAGGGCCAATTGCTTGCAATACCTGTGGATCGTTAAAACGCACCGACTGGAATTGAGCCACCTCCCGGTCACCATTGACGATTGTCCCATCGGCGAAGATGGTTAGTTGTTGGAGTGGTGCATCCGTGGGAAGTGAAATGGGGCCGTTCGTGCCTTCGACCCGAAGTCCATCGTTGGTGACCAGGTCCCCCTCGGGTGTGAGATTGAATACGCCATTGCGCGTGTAAAGCGGTCCGTTCGGGCTCTGCAATACAAAGAAGCCATCGCCGTGTATGGCGACGTCCAGGGAGCGTCCCGTATGTTCTCCGCGGCCTTGACTGAAATCGCGAGTGATCGACACCGGGTCGGCTCCCAGTCGCGGCACGTTGCTCCATGGGCCGTCGCCACGAAATCGGTTTTCCATGGTTTGAAACGAAACGAATTCACGCCGGTAACCAGGCTGATCGAGGTGCGCAAGGTTACGCGACACGACCTGCTGGTTGATTTCCGCCGCGCTGATCCCGCTCGCCGCACTGTACAAACCCGAGAGCAAAAATCACCTCCGTGTCAATGTTGGTTGCGACACATCGGGACATTTCCGGGTGTCGACAATCTGCCACGCATTCGCTCAAAGCAATCGGCGCGCCAAGCGACGGTATCATTGCAACGATTTCGTAAACTGTTAGGAATTAACGTGTTGTTGGGACAAGATGAGGATGGGCGGGCGTTTGGGATGCGGACGACCGCGAAAATGTTTCGTGATGTCGGAAGAAAAGGTTTCCGGTGTTCGGTTGACGTTCAGACGGTCGTATGGACATAGTTGGCGTCCGCGAGAGGGGGGATCTGCCCTTCCATTTCTAACGCAGCGGCCTCGTCACGGATTCCGGCAAACCCATCACGCACGGTCTGCAAAACGTGTTCGGCCGTCGCCAGCTGCGTGCTGTCGCCGTGCAGGAGCGCGTGGCTGCAGAAGTCACAGAGGCGAGCGATGTTGTTGGGAACTTCGCCGTACTTCGAGTCGAGCCCAGCTTGAATTTCCAGAATGATTCGCAGGGCATGGAGTCGGTGTTGTTGTGTCTGGCTGGGATTGCCTTCGGACATTGCCTCTCGGCATTGACGAATGTTGCGGATGCCCGCATCGTAGAGTGCGATCAACATATCGACGCGGGTCCAGCCTACGCGTTTCTGCTGTTTGTAAATCTGAAATGGCTTTTTCATACGATCCTACTTCCTGATGGAGTGCTAGCCTAACCCGCCCAGCCCGGCCAATTGTGCCCCGAGTAAACTGCCAATGCTCTGTAAATCCGCGACCGACGACTCAAGTGCGGCAAATTGCGAAACCAAGGACTCACGCTGTGATTCGATGCGGGCGTTCATGCGGTCGAGGGCATCGTCGATCCCTTTGACCCGCGAATCGTAACTATCGTTAATGAACTTCACGCGACCATCGACGGCATCGAGCAGATCTCCCAGCACGTTATCGAGAC
This sequence comes from Planctomycetales bacterium, assembly GCA_020426865.1. Taxonomy (GTDB): domain Bacteria; phylum Planctomycetota; class Planctomycetia; order Pirellulales; family Pirellulaceae; genus JAGQPD01. The sequence continues at coordinate 4,451 of JAGQPD010000851.1, read as the reverse complement.
GTGTGCCGATCCCGCGTGACAGGGTCACTTGGGCATTGTCGCTGCCCTCAGCGACTTGGCCGCTGGTGAGTGAAACTCGGATTTGCAGGCCGCCCGTCGTCGCATTCTCTCGATCGCCGACCAACAGCCGACCACGCCCAGTCGCCTTTTCTTCCACGCCATCAACGGTAAATGTGCCGACGACATCCTGTCCGATATCGCTTTCCGTTCCATCGAATCCGAGAATCGAGGTCGCCGATCCGTCGATGAAGCGGACTTCGCTAATACTGCCGTACACTTCCGAGGTTAATCGGAGGCGTCCTTCTTCGATGCTTACAAGCACCAGTCGTCCAGCCAAATCGTCGTCGCCGTTGATGACTTCCTGAATGTGTTCTGCCAGCTCCGTCATCGTATACGATCCATCCTCGAGCACGAGGTCGCCCGATTCTTGCTTGTCCAGCGAGATGCGGAACGTATTGTTGCTGCCGTCGATGACCACTGGTTCCGTGATGGCGTTGGTGGCCAGAATCGAGGCTCGCTCAGCGGCCGACGTAATGTCAACCTGCACTTTGGATGCTGTGGTGCGGGTACTACCGGTGACAAAGCGAACGGCCGGGTTGTCGGAGCTGCCGTCCATGGCGAACAGTCGAGCCACATCGCGGGCGGTCACCTTTGCGACTTTCCCGTTCAGCGCGTCCGTAAGCTTCGACGAGTCGAAGTTCATGCGGCCGTCGTTGGTGAGCGAGATACCAATGGAGGTCAACCGACTCATGTTCGTGTTCACGTCGGGAACAGAATTGAAGACGGCTTGTCGTACTTGACCCTGAAAATCGATCACGGAGCGATTGCCCAGCAGCACGCCGGCGACCTGCGAGTCCGGGTTGTAATCGCTCTGGTCGTCGATGTATTGCATCAGGTCATTGTATGACTCGACAAAGCCTTGAATGACTTCGACGGCACCTTCAGTATCGTTGGCGACGGAAAGCGAGATTTCTTTGTCGGGGTTGGCGGTGTGTAGATCGAGATCGACACCGGGGATAATATCCTGCACGGTATTGGTGGCACTAAAGACTTGCAGCGCGCCGGCCCCGCTGCCGAAAACGATCTCTGCGTCGGATGCCTCCTGAATGGGGTTGTCGAAGTCAAAGGTGGGTTGCGTCGCTGTGGCATCGGAGGCGACCAGGTTATTGGTGAGCGTGATGGCGTTGGCGGTTCCTGTATCACGAGATGTGAGCAATAGTCGGAACGGTGTGCCGCCGGTCGATCCGTCGTTGATGATCGATGCGTTGACGCTGGCTTCCGAGTTGTTGATCGCGTCTGCCAGTCCTTCCAGCGTATCATTCGAGTCATCAATGGTGATGGTAGTGACGCTGCCCGAACCTGTTCTCAGTTGAAGCGTGCCTTTCGTGATGGCGGCATCCTGGCCGGCAAATCCCTGGCTGGCAACTTGATGGGCGTGGGCTAGCGAGTTGATATGCAAGGTGTACACACCGGGAGTCGCATTGTCGGATGCGGCGGCGGTAAGTACGTCCTCATCGCTGGAGGTAGCGACTTTTCCCAATAGCGCTGAACGTTGAATGTTGTTCAACTTGCCGAGGGAACCTCGCAAGCTGATGAGCCGTGACTCGACGCCGGAAAATGCGGTTTTTTCCCGCAGTACGGCGTTTCGCCGCGTGTCAAATTGGTCGATCTGCCGCTGTTGGATTTGCAGCAGACCATCAATGACCGTAGTGGTATCAATGCCGGTTACAAGTCCGTCGATGGTGAGCATGGCGAAAATCTCCGCGTTGCATTCTCAAACACAATCATCCATGGTCACGCAAAGGGTACAGGTAGTTCCTTTCCGAAACTGCCCAGGGTTCTGCGACGCGAGTTGACCTTTCATGGTTGGTGGTGGGGGCTATTGAAGTAATGACAGTACTAGTTGCGACATCTGGTTGGCATTGGACAGAACCGACGTTCCGGCTTGGGCCAACACTTGGAATTTGGTGTAATCGGCAACTTCTTTGGCGAAGTCTGTGTCTCGAATAACTGATTCGGCGTTGACGGTGTTTTCCAGTGTGACTCGCAGATTATTGGCGGTCGATTCAAGTGTATTTTGTTGGAAGGCGCCTAGCAGGCCTCGTTGCGTTGTCACGTCGTCGATCGCCGCGTCGATGACGCCGATCGCATCCTGGGCCGTGGCGAAGGAGGTAACGTAGATGTCGTAAAGGCTGTTGAACTGGTTGGCGACCACTCCCAAGCCCAGACCATCGGGCTTCATCCGCCCGACCGTTACTTTTGCCGATTGGTTCTGGTTGGGGCCGATTTGAAAGCCTAGCGAGTTGTCGATGACGGTGACGATTCCCAGTGATCCTGTTACCGTCTGGTGGGCATTGGCACCGGTGTTGGTGGCGATGGATACGACCAACCCTTTGGCCTGGCCACTATCGACCGTTGCCAGGTTCCCGTCACCGACAAACGCAACGCCGTCAATCGTCCCCGCAACGTCGGTCCCGGAGGCATTGATCATGGACGTGCCGAAACCAGAACTCGTGACGCCTGTCTGGTTCGACACCACAGTAATCGACGTGTCACTGCCAAACGCCAAGGAGTAGACCCGCGTCGCCCCGCTGGGGCCGTTTGCGTCGGCAACAACTCCCGTCTGGTCCGTGAACTGATTGATCCGATCGATTACCGCCGTTTGATCCAAACCGGCACTTAGATTGATGTTCGTGCCGTTGATCGTCAAGATCTCGTCATTCGCCAGATTGCCCGATTGCACCGCCGGTGCATTGGCCGTGGCACGCGATCCAGCGGCCGTGACGACCACGGCGTAACTGCCGGCTGCTGTGTCATTGGTCCCCTTGCGGAACGTGATGTCCGTGCTGGTGACCGCGCCGGTAATGCCGGCCGAACCGTCCAGCAGACGCTTCGTTCCAAACTGGGTGTTTTCGGCGATGCGGTTGATCGTGTCCAAGGCGTTGGTAATCTCCGCCTGATTCGCCGCTAAGGCATCGTCGTCGTTGACACCGGTATTGGCCGAGTCAAGCGCCAAGCTGCGAATCTGTACCAATAGGGAATTGATCTCAGTAAGTGCTCCTTCAGCGGTTTGAACCAGGGAGATTGCTTTTTCCGTATTCTCGATGGCCTTTGACAAACCGGCGATCTGTGCACGTTGCTCTTCGGATATTACCAGTGCCGCCGGGCCATCGGCACCTCGATTGACTTTCAATCCAGACGATAGTCTTTCGAGACTCTTTTTTAATCCTATGGATGTTTTCGTTAAATGGTGTTGCGCCACCAGGGAAGACACATTGTTGGCAATTACGAGACTCATTCATTACCTCCTGTACGCTTCGACGATCCCTCAACGTGTCTTCCCTGACAGAACTCAAGCGTCTCCCGCTTGCATCCTACGCTGAGGCCTTGTCCAAGCCCTTTCCAATTCTACGCCGGAGCACCACGCTGATTCCGACGTTGTCAACTTGTCTGCTTGCGATCTACAATAAACCGAGAATTGCTGCCGCTGTCGCCTCCACCGCTTCGCTCGTCATGTATTCTCCGCTGGCAAGCCGCTCGCGAACCTGATGGATCCGCTCCTGACGTACCTCCGGCGTCTGGCGCGCCCGATCCAACAATGCACCTAACTCCGCCGAATTCGTGTGACTCGCCCCTGCGACCCCGCCCCCAGGTGCCCCTTCTCCCCCCAGTCCCGGTGCCGCCGCTCCACTCCTGGCCGTCGACTGACTTTCCACCGGCTGACCGCTACCGACGCCGCCCGTTGTCGATCCAGTCGCCGCCGTGTCTGCTGTCCCGCCCGGCGGTGTCTCCGCCACGCGACGATCGCCGCCAACCGCTCCCGACATCGTCTCTCGTATGTGCTGTCCGTCAATTCTCATCGTTCCAACTCCCGTTCAATGAAAAGGGGGCCTAATGCCTATATCGAAGCTACCCCCAGACTCTTGCCCAAAAAATTTCACGTGAAGTCCCCCCTCGCTCCCAACCGATGATGCCTTGCAGGTTGTTACGATTAGGGCAGATTTAACGACCAAAACCACCCAAACGGGTGGTGTGGTTCTAGGCAGCCACCGCGGAAAAACTCAATACAGGTGTAACGAGGCCACTGGGCAGAATGGCTGATACCCCTCCCGCTTCCACTGCGTCTCCCGTAGACGACGGTGGCGGTGCTAGCACGTCGATACCCTCCCCCGGCAAGAGCCGCGGCTGGATCCTGCGCGTCGTCAGCCTTTTGGGGATGGCCGGCTGGGGTCTGATGCTCGGTGTCGGCGTTGTCGCTTTTCTCCATGACGGTCATCCGTCGGATGCTACGATCCAGCCGCCAAGAACCGTGGGGGAATTGGAATTCATCCCGTCGGCATCGGACGTCGCGAATAGCGAAGGCGATGGCGACGGAGACTTGTCCGATGGCAGCCCGGCAGGCACGGATCGAGATGACTTGGAAGTGGCACCAACGGTTGAACAGGTTTTGG
>JAGQPD010000850.1 GCA_020426865.1 Planctomycetales bacterium | reverse complement strand
TGAGCAACGCCTGCTGGCATTTGTCACCGGCGATTCCACCGAAGCGGCCAAAGACTACGCCTTTCGACAGTTATTCCTCGTCGCCGGTCCTGCTTCCGTGGAGACACTCGGGGGACTGTTGACTAACCACCGCTGGTCGCACATGGCCCGCAATGTGTTGGAAAGAATGGAAGGAGAAGACGCCGTCAAGTCGCTGCGGAGTGCACTGAAAATCACCAGCGGTCCCCTGCAAGCCGGCATCGCTACCTCACTGGGGGCACGGCAGGATGATGCGAGTGTCGAAACTCTGTCGGGGTTGGTATCGGGAGTCGATCCGGACGTTGGCCATGCCGCCGTACTCGCCTTGGGCGCGATCCGTTCGCAAAAGGCAGCCGATGCGCTGGCACAGGCCAAGTCGGCTTACCCCGAAGTATCCGAAGCTATCCCGGATGCGACCTTGGCGTGCGCCGAAGGCCTGCTGAAACATGGCCATGCCGACGCGGCCGCAGCGGTCTACAAGCGATTGGCAACCAGCGACGTCCCGAAGCACATCAAGCTGGCGGCCTCACGCGGTATGTTGACCAGCGCCAATCCTAACAAACAATAGGAGTGGCATGCGGCATGGCATCCCGCGCGAAAGACGACATACCGTTGTCGTTCCCATAGAGATTGTTGTAATTTCGTAGTCAGGAGACAGAAGGCCGTGTCGTTTTTGCGTTACGTCGTTGTCGGGTCGCTCGGGTCGGTATTGTTGTTTGCCAGTGGAACAGCAATGGGCGCGGAGGAAGAGCCTGGCAACGAATTCGTGCAGATGGTGATCGGCTTCTTGTCGGACAACGACCGCGAAATGCGCGCGTTGGGATTGGAGCAGGTCCGGACCGCGGCACCAGGTGCGGCGTTGACCAAGCGTTTCGCCGATCAACTGGAAAAGTTGCCGGCGACCGCCCAGATCGATTTGATCCGGGCATTGGCGGATCGAAACGATGCGGCAGCCTTGCCCAGCATCGAGAGATTGCTGGAGGGCAAGCCGCCGGTGGCGGTGGAAGCGGCCGCATTGATCGCCGCTGGACGGTTAGGCGACGGAAGCACGGTGACCCGACTGGTTGCGGCACTCGGACGCTCCGAACCCGAGATCAAGGCCGCGGCCAGTGAAGCGTTGCTGAAAGTCACCAACGGCAATGCGGCTGCCGCAATTGGAGACACCCTCGCGTCACAGCCTACCGACTTGCAGGTTCAACTGATCGAGATCCTCGCGAAACGTCGAGCGGTTGATACCATCCCGCAGATCATTGCCCGAGCGACGGGAACCGACGCGACGGTGCGCGCCTCTGCAATGCAGGCGCTGGGGGAAATGGCCGGTCCCGAGCATCTGCCGCAGATGCTGCAGGCCGTGCTCATTGCCGATACCGGCAAGGAACGCGATGCGGCCGAAAAGTGCGTCATGTTCGTCTGTAATCGCATCGAGGACGCCGAGCAGCGCGCCGCACCGTTGTTGCAGGCTATGCAATCGATGAGCGACACCGACCGTGCCGTATTGCTCAATACGTTGGGGCGCGTTGGCGGATCGGAGGCGTTGGCGGTCGTGGATCGGGAGTTGCGCAGTGACGATCGTGTGCGGCACGACAACGGAATGCGAGCGATCAGCAATTGGCCGTCTGCGTCGATCGCTCCGCGGCTATTGGAGTTGATTGAGAAGGACGAGCATCCCGAGCATCGGATAGCAGCGTTGCGATCGCTGATTCGCGTCGCGCCACTCCGCGACGGTCGATCGAACTCGGATCGTTTGGAATTACTGCAGTCAGCTTTGTCAATGTCGACGCGTGACGAGGAGCGAACGCTCGCCGTGTCCCGCGCATCGGCCATTCGGTCCGTCGAGACTTTGCGTTTTCTCGTCCCCCTGCTCGACGATCCGCTGCTCGCCGAAAGTGCCTGCGGCAGCATCGTCGAATTGGCTCACCAACGCCAATTGCGGGACGACAACAAAGCCGAGTTTCACGCAGCGTTGGACAAGGTCATCGCGACCACCAAGGACCCGGTCGTAATCGATCGTGCGCAGCGCTACAAAAAAGGGCAAACCTGGTCGCGAAAGTAGGAGCCTTCGAACGGGCCCCTCGCCAACTTGCTTGCCGCGCGACAAGCACGGCGGACCCCATTCGCCCGTTCAGCCAAATGCTACCAATCTTGCTCGGCGTGTTCGGCGTACGACCATTACGGTTGCCCGCGATAGGGAAGCGATAGGGAAGCAACTTGTTCTCGAAGGGGTCGAGCTACGTCGGCAACGCGAAGCGATGCCAGCACAATACCTAGTAGTGCTAGGTATCAATACCTCGAGGTTCTAGGTATATATACCTCGAGGTTCTAGGTATTGGGCCGATTGCTCCGAGCGGTTGGCCGCGTGGAGACGGCTGGAGACAGCCGTGGAACCTTAGTTGGGTTTGATCCGATCGCGAATGTGCTTTAGCCAACAGCGGGCCCAGGCGAATTCGATCGCCAGAATCGCCAATCCTAAAGGAATGACCACAAATGCTGGTCCGGGCAAGAATATCAACGCAACTCCGAGTGCCACAACCGTGCTGCCGACTATCAACACAACGACGCGGCGCGCATGCCGATAGGTTTGCTCGATCCAGCTCCGCATCGCATTCCTTCGGTATTGGCCCCTTGCCCCGCTTAACCGTCGTCGACGGACGCCGGTGCCACTTGATCACCCTTTCCTCGCACCGGCACCAGCGACGCGGCTACGCCGGCAGCAAGTACCAAGCCGATGACCGTCAGCATGATTGGCTGTGGTATCCAAATGTAATGACTTAGCAACATCTTACCACCGACCAGGGCCAAGACGAACACGAGGCTGATCTTTAGATGGTGGAATTTGTTGAGCATCACAGCCAATACGAAGTACATTGATCGAAGGCCGAGGATCGCAAAAATGTTGGAGGTGAACACAAGGAATGGGTCACGAGTAACGACGAATACGGCCGGGACCGAATCGATGGCAAACAGCACGTCTGTTGTTTCGATCAAAACCAAGGCCAACAGCATCGGGGTAGCGACAATTCTCCCTGATTCTTTACGGAAAAAGCGCCCGTCGGAGTTGTCGGAGGATACCGGCATCACACGCCGCAATCCGCGGACAACCCAATTCGACTCGGGGTCAAATCGCCCTTCATCGCTATTTAGCATCTTGTATGCGGAAACCAGCAAGAGGGCTCCGAAGATGTAGACGACCCAATCGAACAGTAAAATCAGTGCCGCACCGGCGGCGATCATGGCCCCGCGCAACACGATCGCACCCAACAGCCCCCAGAACAGCAGCCGATGCTGCCGCTCCAACGGTATCGAGAAATAGGAAAAGATCATGGCAATTACGAACAAGTTGTCAACTGAGAGCGATTTTTCCAGAATGTACCCGGTAAAGAAGAGCGCTGTGGCCTCACGACCATCCGCAATGGCGGGTCCACCCGTGAGGGCCGCAGAGGCGGCTGCTTCATACAACACGAACACGACCCCCAAGAACGCCATGGCGGTCAGGAACCAGACAACGGTCCAAAAGACGGCGTCGCGGGTTCCATGGCGGTCAGGAACCAGACAACGGTCCAAAAGACGGCGTCGCGGGTT
>JAGQPD010000849.1 GCA_020426865.1 Planctomycetales bacterium | reverse complement strand
CGAGGCCGAGTGGGAGTATGCCTGCCGTGCCGGGACGATCGGACCCTTTTCCGTTGGCGACACGATCAGCAGTGACGACGCGAATTTTGACGGACGAGAGACCTATGGGCACGGGAAGGTCGGGGTGTTTCGCGATGAGACCACCACCGTTGCGTCGTTTGCGCCGAATGCCTGGGGGCTGTTCGACATGCACGGAAATGTCTGGGAATGGTGTGCAGATTGGTACGGAGAATACGGAGCGGATGGAACGTCGGACCCGCAAGGGCCGAGTGCCGGGACCACTCGCGTTGTCCGGGGTGGGTGCTGGGTAAATGCACCAGCGGTCTGTCGTTCTGCCAACCGTGGCGACACGAAGCCCGAAAGCTGGAATTTTCACTTTGGCATGCGCGTCGTCCGGGAACGTGGTTAGGAATCAATCTATTGTGACGCAATGGTGCTGCCTCTCGCAGGCAAGCGAAACATAGCTTCAGCCGACCCGCCAGCGTTGTGTACAACCTCCGACATTTGAACTCGGGCCGGCCCAGGGGAAACCCGGGCTGCCTTGGCGTTGGCCGTAGTCCACGTGACCCGTGTTGTTCCGCCGTGTCCAACCGACTTGGCATTCTTGCCTGTCTTGGCCATCGCCAACCGAACGATTGTGCTTGGGACACGGCTGGAGCTATGGGAAACGCGGGTTGCTTTGCGTTGGTTTGTCCCCCCCGCGATTCAATCGATCAGCATCTGCTGACGTAACCACTCGGTGCAAAACCGCAATCCTTGATCGACACCAACCAATGGCGCGTATCCTAACGTTTCGCGCGCTTTGTTGATGTCATACTCGGCTCGAACTGCATAGAGCTTAAGCTGTTCGCTTGTGGGGGTCATCTTCAAGAGTGATTCGGTCGCTTTCATGTACTTGGCCGCCGAGGCGCTTTGGGCATGGAGCCGAAACACCCAGGGGCCGAAGTGAGATAGGAGTTGCTTGGCAGCGGTGCGCACCGGACCTAACAGATGCGCCTTCAGCGCAATCGGCAATGGACTGACGTGCCGCAGAGGTTCGCGTTGTAACGCCGCATTAAATCGTTGAAAAAATTCATTCCAAGTAATGATCTCCGGACCATTTACATTGAATGCCTCGCCCGCTGCCTGGTCTTCGCGAAGAGCACAGAAAACGGCTTGTACAACGTCCGACACATACACCAAGTTGCACAATCCGTCGGCGCGAGGCCCCATGGTCCCCCACGAGCCGCTCGTCAATCGCTTGGCGAAGCTCACGGTCCAGGCCGTACTGAAAGGACCGTATACGATGCTGGGGCGAAGAATCGCAACCGCAAGACCCTGTGCCATGGCATGCCGGGCTTCACGCTCGGCGGCGATCTTATATTTCGCATACGTATTGCCGCGACTGCGTTGCGGATGCTGTTCGTCGATCTTCCCGCTTGCCTTTCCGTAAACCGCGACGGAGCTGACATGCACGACGCGATTCAGGCGAGCCCGTTTGGCTGCGTCCATTACCTGCCGGGTTCCATCAACCGTGACTCGTTCATTGCCCACCGCGCAATGCACGACCGCATCGCAATCGTGCATCGCCGCGTCCAATTGCTCTGGCGCCAATACATCGCAAGGAACAACGTCCACGGGACGTCGCGCCAGACGTACGGCACTGTTCCAGCGGCGAATGCCGGCCTTGACGGGAATGCCTGACAGGAAAAAACTTTCGACGATCCAGCCGCCGAGAAAGCCGCCGGCACCGGTCACTAATACCTTCTTCATCGTGCACTCCCCTCGCTTCCGTCCTTGCCCTCGTCGTTGCCATCTCTGTGCGACGGGCTGGTATGCTGCGGTTGGTGTCGGCGCGTGAGCATCGCGATGTTGGGATCGTCGTCGTACCACGGCATATTGAAGCGAGTCGCCAGCTGATATGCTTCGTCGATGACGCGGATAGACGGTGCAACGTCAGCTGCCAGAAATAACGGTTCGGCGCGGCCAGAAACCGCATCGATGAAGTTTGCAAGCAATTGCCATGCATAGTCTGTATGCGATCGAGCCGGGCCAGCGACAACCGTTTCGGTGACACCGTGACGTGTGATGCTTAGTCGCGAAAAGTCGAACAACCGTCCTTTGATCATGCCATCTTCACATTCGATACGATAGTCGTTCGCCAATCGATAAAACCGACCAAACCTGGTGGACACTTCCGTCTGCTCGTAGTTCAACAACACGTCCATCCGGGCGTCAATGCCTCCGTGAGCATCCCATTCCGCTTTTGCGACCCGGGGCGACTTGCCCAGCCACCAGTTGATTACGTCGATCGTATGTGCCCCGCGGTCCAATAAAACTCCCCGCACGCTGGGATCGCGAAAATAAAACGATGAAGCACTGTTCCAACCAAATTCCGTGCCGTCCCGGATGGATACGCGATCGATCTTTCCAAGCGTCCCGGACTGAATCACTTGACGCACACGTTGATATGACGGAAATAGGCGGCGATAGTTGTTCACCATCAGAATGCGACCGCAGGACGCTGCGGATGCGACAAGTTCCTCGGACTGTGGTGGCGACATCGCCATCGGTTTTTCGACAAACACGTGACAGCCGCTGCGAAGGAAGTGCGTTGCCTGTTCCGCGTGAAGGTTATGGGGAGTCATCACAACCGCAGCATCGACTGCAAACGGCAAACAACGGTAGTCAGTGCAAGTCTGCGTGAAGCCGAATTCTCGTCCTACTGAATCCGCCTGCTGTTGCGAATGATCGACGAGCACCACCGCGGTTTCGCTGCCCGGGTAGCGTCGCAACAGGGGAAGGCAGAACTCCCGGGCCGCCGCGCCGCAACCCACGACGGCGATCGTCGGACATCGAAAGTGTGTTGTTCGCTCGTTTTTGCTCATCGTACTGTCTTCTCAATTGCCTGCTCTGCGGGCGTCGAGCATGTCGCAGCATGGCCAAACGAGGTTCGACAGACACTTGTGCCATCGGGCATGTCCGAGTCACGGGAGTAAAGGTCAATGCCGAAGCGTTCCAACAGTTGGAAACAAGCGTCGACTTGTTGATCGCTCACATGCTGTCTCCACGAACTTCGCAGCTGCTGGCGGTCGCCTCGCCGGATCATTCGCTTTCGTTCCGGAGTGGACTCGCGCCGAGTTGATCGCGATGGTCGACGGATACGTGCTAACATCCGCTCGCGATCCGTCAATTCCAGCCTCTGACAGAGCACATCAATCACCTCCACCGTATGTGTCATTAAGTCCTCGTAGCTGACGAACAACCAATGCGGATGTTGCGGTAATTGTCGCAGCATTGGCAGATTCTCCAGGCACCAATCCAACACCCGTCGTTCCAACATGGAGCCGTCGCGGTAAATCTGCCAGCAGAATGATGGTAGTTCACCGTCCAGCCAGGTTTGTACGTAGGTGGG
>JAGQPD010000848.1 GCA_020426865.1 Planctomycetales bacterium | reverse complement strand
TAGCGACCAGTCCAGGTTCTTTCCAGGTCGTAACCAAAATCATCTTGAGCGAGCACGGCCAGGACCTGTCCGATTTCGTCCGGCGTAAACCCTCGCAGCAATTCTCCCGAAAGTTTTCGGCGATGGCCGAGTGGCAGACCGTCAATTTGTTTTCGCAGCTCCATCTGCAGTCCATGCAGGCGTCGGTCCAGCGACAGCGTGATCCGTTGAACTGCTCGCGACGCCCAGCGGCGGACGGAGATCTGAGGTGCGCCAATGATCAGCCGTTCGGCCGCGGGCACAACTTCGGTGCGTAAACCGATCTCCAGTTCACGAATCGACTCTACTGTGCGTCCCGCGACTTCATGCTGACACGTTTCCGCCATTTCGCCAGCTGCGTGTAACGCGCACCGTACGACAAAGGGATCGCTCTCGTGTTCGATGACCTGCTTGAGCAACTCAACAAAGCGTGCCATCACACGCGCTCCGTTGGCGTGTTCGATACCAGCGATGATCGCCGCCGCTCGCACGCGTGCTTCCGTGTCTTCCCGTATCAGGTGCGTCATCCAATAGATGGCCGCGGCGGGTTCTGTACGATAGATCTCGGCAGTCAATTGTTGTCGAACGAAGGGACTGGGGTCCCTGGCAACGCGCGCCAGATGTTCGGGAAAGTGCCGGTCTCGGGACCGTCGTCGACCGAGCGTTCGCACTACGTGTCGGCGGACGAAGATGTCGTCATCCATCGCCGTCGCCTCCAACCGCGAAGCTACAATCTCATGAAAACGGGGTACATCCAGCCGTTCCAGACAATCAAAGGCCTCGCATTGCACCCAAACATTCTCACTTTTGTCCATCGACAGCCGATGGATCACGGTCATCAGCCGATCGGACAGCAAGGTACTGGGCGGGATCTTGTCAAAACTATCAATGATCGTGTTCAAACACCGGATGGCAGACTTGAGGACGCGCCCATCCAACGACTCCGACAATACTCGCAACAGCGTACGCTCGACGTCCATCCGCTGCCAAACGCGGATTCGATTGTCCGGCGTCGATACTGACTGAATTGTGGCTGATGCCAGATGTCCGACTTGTTGCAAGAGAAACGCAATCCGCTGTTCGGTCTCACCCCGTCGGCGAATGAATCGATCCCCCAAGGCGTCTTCGCCGAACCAGCGATCGAATGCCCGTTCGTCGTCGCGCAATGCCCGCGGACTGGCCCCCAGTTGTCGCGCGGATTGCAGAATCATCCGCCGGCGCTCTTGGACCGTGTTCGTTGTCGCCAAGTAACGACGAAACGCCGCGTGTTGTCGTTGCAGCTCCTGAAATGCGTCCCATTGTTTGCCCACGGAGATGATCAGAAAGTCGTAAACGTCTCGCAGGCGATTGCGATCTGGATCGCGACGGTCATCCCCCTGCCCCACATCCTTCCGGTCCGCCCGCACACCAAATCTGCGTCGGGCATTACGCAATTGAGCCTTTTCCGCTTTGTCACGCTGAGCGATCCACTGGATGAATTCGTCTGCCAATTGAGATCGCAAGCGGCGAGTCATTTTCTCTTCAACCGGATTCAGTCCGGCCGTAAACAACTGCATTACATCATGGCGTTTCACAATGCCACCTCGTCTTCTTTATTCTTTCGCATCCAGGGGTGCGAGTTTCAACGCAGAAAGTCGATCGCGGATATCGGCAAAGAACGTTTGGCCTGGCAGTTGATCGCGAGTCGTACGGCCGCGGTCCAGATACCACGACAGGGTTATGTACGCCGTGTTGCGACCACGATCCAAGTCGCGCTCGATCCCCATCGTCAAATCGCGCCGCCGGGTGCCGCTGCTTAGATCCCAGTAGGCCGCTGAATAAAGGACATTCTGCAATCGCGCCGCCGAACGATCGTCGGTCCGCAGATACCACGACAACCGATACGACGTTTCCAGCTCCAATTGACCCAACGCCTGGGCCCAACCAAATCTCATGTTCACGTTGTCCGGGTCGAGGAGACTCATCGACTCGGTTGTCATCAGCGATGGTTGCAGCCAGAGCACCGTGTCGTTCCAGGGGCGAGAAGTCCAGCGATCCGACAAAACGATCCCCGCCCGATGGTTCGCCTTGAAGGCCGTAAATATGTCTTGGTCCACCCGGCCAGCCTGGTAGCCGTTCCCCGTTTGACTCAATGGTCGCCAGAACGCCGAAAACGAGAGCAAATGATGCGTGGTTTCGTCAATCTCAAACTGTTGCACCCACTGGCCACGCAACGCCGCGGACCACTCTGTCTGCTCCGCGCCCGGCACCAGCGCGTCGCTCGGGCGCTGCAGGTAAAGGCTCGATTGCAAATTCACGGCCCACGGCCTGCCGTCCAGCGCAAAGCGTCGGCGGTGCACCCACCCAAACGATGGCCCCGACTCCTCCCGCGGTCGCACCATTAGCTCGTCACGCGTCCAGTGATCCCACCAGCGATCGCGGTACGCATGAGTCCAGCGTACTTCGGCAAACCGGTCGGGTACCGCCACATCGTTCCCCTCGTCCAGCGGCCGGCGACTGAAGTAACCAAATCCCAAGGAGCCGGTGCCATCCTCCTGCCCCCGCAACGGATAAGCGTCAATCACGTTGGCAGGAGCCACGGGAATGTCCCAGTCCTGCATCGTCCACGGACGCAATTGCGAACCACGCAATACGTGCGGGGGAACTTGCGGATCAAAGCCCAATGTCCCCGACAACGGCTGCTCCGCATTGTTGTAGATCTCCTCCAACCAGTGCGCATGCACAGGTTCGTCGACGACCTGCGGCGGCGCGGGTAACAACGAAGTCGGATGCGTGTCCCAAACAAATTGGAATACGCGAAACAACGATTGCTCCTGCCCCTCGGCTGGCGACAACTCCAACCGACGCGCCCCAGGCAACACGTCAATGTAACGCGATACCGTCACACTGCCCCGTAGCTCGTCAACCCGCAACCATGCCGGTCCGGTCGCTTGCACCACCACGGGCTCCGCGACCGTCGCCACGTGATACTCCTTCTGTTGATCTTCGACCAGTGGAGTTACCACGTCTGACGACGTATCAAGGATCTTCAACTGGACAAATTGATTGACCGTCGGTGACTCGATCCAGACCTTCAGCACATGCTCTCCGGCAGGGACCTCGATCGGGATACGGACCGCCAGACGCCGCCCGTCCAACCGCACATGCTTGATCTTCCCCGCACTCAATTGAATGGCGACCGATGTCGGTACCAACGCGAGACTGCCGAGCTGACTCAAACGAAGTGTCAGCTGAAGCTCCTTCGCCTCCACGTTCTGCATCGCGATTACCGTCTCAAGACTTCCAAATATCAGACGTTCGTCTTGGGCAAGGTCCGCCAACATCGAGCAGCGGACTCGCGAGCCCGGTGACTCAGGCCACCAGCGAGCCTGCGCCACACGCTTTGTCCCGGCACTTGACGTCATGTGCTCCACTCGCCTCCAACTTCCCATCCCCTCGATGTCACTTACTACCTCCAGCGTCCGCCGCGATACGTAAGTTCCCTCAACAAGTTGGTGCGCCATCGACAGGCAACTTGGCCACCGTTCCTGCGACTGCTCGCTCTGACGCAACAACAAGTGTGCCCGCAACAAAAGACTCTCCTCCGTCTCTCGCGCCAACGCCAACATTGCCTGGTTTAATCCTTGATGCTTCAGAACCATCGCGCGCAGATGCGATGTCGGAAGAAACTGTTGCGAAGCTGGCCAATCGCGGATGAATCGCGGCAAATATCCATACTGCCCTGCCACCTGTATCTTCTCTTCCGCCTCCTCGACGCGTGTCTCCATACACCATCGCAACAACAATTGGATCTCCTCGTCCGTGGGACACCCCATGCGCCAGGACATCCGCGCTGCCAGCACCGTCTCCTCCGCGGTTGCCGGCACGAACGCCTCCACCTCGTACGCCGGGCCATCCACCTCCCCCGTCGCCTGTGCCGCCTCGTCGTCGGTCTCTGCGAAAATAACGTCGGTTTCCCCTCCGACCTCCTCGGCAAGCTCTTCGCTCGCCTCGGCTTCTGCCACCTCATCACGACAACCCAGGCCCGGATACGCCTGTCGAGCCACCGGCCCAACGACATCACACGGCGCGCAGCCGCAACCGTGCACATGAACGCCAACACTCGCCTCGCCCACCGAGGGGCACGTCCACATCTTCCCCCACCGTCCCTCCAATACCGCCTGCAATGTGGCCGGCGTCAGCGGCGGTAGCATGCTCAACGGAAACTCCGGTCGCTCCACCTCCGGTCGCACTGCCATTGCGTAACGTTCGCTGCGCAACAACAATTCATGCCGCCCCGCGGGCAGCGTCACGGTCACCGTCTCGGCAACCCCCGGCCGAAACGCGTCATCTCCCACAATCAATAGCCCTTCCGCAGCGACATTTCGTCGAATACTATACATACGCTCGCTATCATTTGATTTCAGGAGCAACCAATCGTCGATCGCGCGTTGCGCGGACTGGTCGTGCAGTGGTCGCAGTTCGAAGCGGAGTCGCGTGGGCCCCATCACGGTCAGCTCGACAGGGGACTCCGGCGCCATGAGGTAGAAATTGGACATGGTCAGGTCACGAGCTGAGTGGTAGAGGGCAATACCACCTCCGTGTCGCACGACCGTACCTGGAGCGACGGTCCATGAATATCGGCCGGGATGTTCGCGCCACCACCGTTCCCAATCCAGCACTGCCTGGGAGCGAACGGCATAATTGTTGTTGCGCAGTCCTGCAAGAATACCCTCAGCGTGCCACAGATGGTCCATTTCCGCACGTCCCGATTCGGCGGCCAAGCGAAACTGGTGCGACGCCGCTTCGTAGTCACCCCAGCAGATGGCCCGATGGCCTTGCCAGAACGCGCGACGTTCCGGCGTAGGAATCTGCTGCAGCGCCTCGTCGAACGTTCGCCACCACTGGGTGTGACAGCTCAGACGCGCCACCAGTTCAGCGTCACGACTTTGAGGGGCTACCAGCAGCACAAGCGCCATGGCATCGTCATATTGCTGAAGTTCGGAAAGTGCAAAGGCGAGATCAAGCAAACGCACATCGTTGGGCGACTGTAGGAAGGCGACGACCGCCAATTGCCGCAACAACATCCATTCTTGTCGGGACTGATAATCATCCCACAGCCTGCGCCGGGCATCCTCGCGCACCGCCGGGTCGGGATCGTGCAAAAACAGGGAACGGAGCGTGCGGTCGGCCAGAAAATGCTCGCCAAGGTTCCGCAACGCATCCACTCTCTCCAATACCACGCGTCCGCGTTGGTCTTCGCCGAGTTCGCGGCTTACGAGGTCCCACATCTCCAACGCCGCCACCCACTGACCGACACGTGCCAGCTGAGCGGCCGTTTCGCGCCACTCCTCGATCGTCTCGTCGGGTGCCGGCAAGTGGTTAATGGGCAGCTCGGTACGGGTTGGCGACCGCGTGGAACCGTAGAAGTGTGCCGCCTCGGACTTGATCATCCGGAACAGGTCGATCCAATGGTTGCGTAATTCGGAAGTCGCCCAGTCGTATTGCCGTTGTTGCTGTAGTTCGTCAAACAACTGCAGGAAAAGTTGGCCATCTACCTGCGGCACGTGACACGTTGCCGCATAATACTCCGACTCGGTCAGCCGATACGGTCGGGTGGTCCGGTATTGAACGGCGAGGCGTGGTCTGCAATTGCAATCATCACCCCAGACGCGCAACCATTGAATGCCGGCCGGAAGGGGAATCTCCACGACCCCGCAAGGGACCAAATCACCGACGAGCCTCGATCGGCCGAACGTGCCGCTAAGCGTCCCGCCGCCGGAGACCGGGTCCAGCCTGTACTGACTCGTCAGCGCCACATCGCCAATCGCCGCGTGGGATGGCGCCGTTAGCTCGCTCGCAGGAGTGAAGACTTGCAATTCCACGGGCGGTCGGTCGTTCAGTTGCACGAACAGTCGCTGACCGTTCATGACGGTGCGCCGATCGACGACCAACCGCAACTGCGAGATACCCAGTTGATCTGGCAGTCGGTACAAACAAGCCAAGTCGGCATTACTGCCGACCTCATGAAAATACCCGTCTGCGACATCGCCGAGCATATCATTGATGTGTTGTCTTGCCAGGTGCCATCCAACGTCGCGTTCGCAGGGCGCTCTCAGATTTCGAGTCACAAATCTGGCATACCATTGCCGCCGATAGGGTGCTTGCTCTGGAATCACATCACGATACATCGTGTTCCGATGGTACAACGTCTCGGCCGCAAGCCGGACCTGATCGCTGGCCCCTCGCAGTGCCGCTTGCCAACGCAAATCCATCGTTGCTCGCAGACCACCGTTGCGGACCTCGTTGTCGCGAGCCACCCGGTGTGCAAGTCGCAATCGCGCCTGAATCCCCAGCGGCCCAACGGGCAACGCTGTACCATCGTAGACCGTCCGAATGTCCCAACTGGAGTACGGTTCGGCCAGTTGATCGTGACGCGTGCGCGTCCAAGCCGAGCCGGCCGGTCGATTCAATCCCGGCAACAGATAGTCATCCGAAGTATCCCGCAGAAATCGCACGTACATTTCACTATCGCTGGACAACTCCACATGATGTTCGCCTGCCGGAATCTGCAAATAGGCACGTTCCGCTGTACCGACGGTGACATAGCCAAGCGCCTGGTCCATGCACCCCAACGTGTCGGCGCGAGTGTTGACCTCCAGAAGTCGGATCGGGACGCCATCCAATGCCACGTTGACCCAGTACGTCTGACGCACCGCTGATTCATGGCACGGATAGACGTACCGCGTCTCGACGGCCAACCGCATCGGCCCACAAATCTTGACGCTTGCCGGAACTTGCGGCCCAACACGCAAATGCTCACGCCAGTCCGCCGCCCCAGGGCATCGCAACCGATGCACGTGTTCGCACGATAGCAATGGGTCGTCGTACGCCACCAGACCAGGCACGATATCGCGTCGAGTCAGAAACAGTGCCAACCGAACGGTGCCGCTCGGCGAACAGTCTCGGCTAATCTTTACCAACCGCGGATGCGTATCACCAGACACGTAAATCAACGACTTCTGGTCGCTGCCCACCACCGGAACTTCGCGACGAAACAACCCCGATCCATCGCTACTCCAAATCGCGATGTCCGTGTTCGAAATCGTACCGTCGACCGCCATCACACGAACCGCCTCGCCCGGCGGAAGACATACGACGGTGCACGTGTTGCTCGACAGTTTCACCAGATGCAAGCGGTGGCGCAACGACCATGTTGGCGGAACACCTGTCACCCAAACCGGTGCCCCCTCGACATTTTCCCACGCTAGCGGTTGTTCCACCGCCGACTCGCGCTCCAGTCGGACTGCGTCCAATTCGCTGGCAGCCGCCATCGACGGCACATCGGGGGAAACAGAATAGGTGGCAAAGGTTGCGCAGCAGCACAGGCACGCAAACAAAGTTCGCGCGCCGTCTCGACCGACAAGTCGGCGAATCGCTGCCGTCGACGTGCTCGCCATTTCCCTGCTTTATGGGTTCGAGTCGTCGCCCGTCGATGTACCTGAAATCCCTTTTGGTATTACGCAACCAAAGGACCGCCCCCCCTTGAAACGGGCAGTACCTTCCAAATTCCGAACATGGGGACGAGACGGCCATGGGCGGTCCGCTGCCTACCTATCTTTCGCCGTCGTAAAGGGCGATGCAATCGGAACATCTTCCCCAATCGAATCTATTTGTCGGCCGGCGGCTGCGATCAACTTGACGAAATCCATGACCGGCGGCTTTTGTTCCAACAGATCGCGACGAACGCTACCATTCATTTCCAGATGCAAGAAGTGGTGGGGCCCTACTTGGCGTGCTGCCTTTGCTTGCATGTTGGTAGTTGCACCTAATTCATCGACATCGCGCGGAAACAGCGATATGCGGTATTGCGGCATTCCTGCCTTCAATGACTGCACCGCCTGCAACGTCCAGGGGGACGGAGAACGTGTTGCGTCGCTGGCGATGATATCCGAGCCATGCCCGGCAAGCGAATGCCGCCTGGTGGCGTCGAAACCATGTACCTGCAACACAATCGAATCCTGTCCACAAGCTTGGACGAAGGCAGACGTCCACGAATTCAGGTAGCTGGCTTCCCTGTGTGCCAGGTCGCAGTGCCGTCGATGGGCGGTATTCCACGCCGCCGTGGGAATGCGATTGTTGGCAAAGAGCGACGCGGCAATCTCGCGTGTGTTCCGATCGTAAAACGAGTGTGGAGCGGCCAGGCAGACAGCGAATCGCCAATCGTTTCGAAACGCATAGGCACCGCGTCCCCGATGATGGTCGTCATGTTCCGTCAAAAGCCAGACGTGATTGGCCTCGTCGCCAGCGGGATCGCCGTCGGGGGGAATCCTTGTCAACTGCATCCCTAACTGGGACCATTCTGGCTGGAGTTTCTCGATGTCCGCCCCAGCCAACAGGGACCGCAGGAACAAGGCCTCAGCCTGACCGCATTCGGCGGCCGAGATGGGCCGGCAAGATTCAACTGTCTGATGTTCCAATCGGGTTAGAATGGCAGCATCCACGTCCATCGCGTAGGCGCGAGCGACGCCCAGTGCGAACCAACCGACACCAAGCACGGTTCGAAGCATTCTCGCGATCATCTTGCCGCTCACAGTTCCTGCGTCTCCGGATCAGCCGCATCGAAATTGAAATGTCGATCCAACGGCGGCGCCGAACCTGCATTGGCGCCCTCGCGTTCTTGAAGAAAGACACTTTGTCGCGAGAACTGCCCTACTTCGATTTTCGACAGCTGCAAATAGCCTCGCGCATCGCCAACCTGTGTCACGGTTACGGTATACGTTCCGCGAGGTAGATCATCGCTCAATGCCATGACGTGATGAGCGCTAACTGGCAGCTGCTTGCCATCACTTTCCAACAGGGTTACGCTGGCGGTTGGATCGCTGGCGACCGACAACTCACGGTTGAGGATTGTCCATCCTGTCGTCGGAGAATTCATCTTCGCATGCGGGCTGCCAATGGCGATAGTGAGCCGCGTATGTTCCTGCTCGCTATCGGAATAATACCGCACCGAGAGAAAGTCCTCGTCGTGCCGTTTATCGAATTTGAATTGCATACTTGGCGTGTCGCACCGGACCACCGTGCGCGCGAGGAAAGCCCGCCCCGGCGGCTGGAGAACTCCATTGATCAACAACTGTTGTGCGTCATCGCAGACGATCAACAGCTTCGTGGGAGTTCCACGGTCGGGTCGCGGAATGTCCGGTAATGAAATCTCCCCGTGCGTACCGTACACGGGGATCGTCATCGCTGGTTGATCGTTGACCGTCACCTGAACCGTCCCAGCTCCGCCGCGACTACGGGAAAATATCAGCGAAGGATGAGCCATTGTCTGGCCGAGTTGCCAGTAAAATTGTAGTGCGTAGGATTTGCCGGATTCCAATTCGCAATACGTATTATCAACAGCCTGTTCGCGAATGGGCGTACCGGGTGCAAGCGGCGTAAGAACCGACCGGGAAATCCACTCGCTTTCCGGTTCAAGCATTGTCCACTCGTAATGCCCATCCTCCAACAACGGGTCGGTTTCCGGGGGGCGGACTTGCGACGCAACCGTCAGCTTGCGAAGTTCTTGTGCCAATTCAGTATGGTTCTCCGGCAGGATTCGAAACCACAAGCGGCGTGCGTCTTCATCTTCAGTTTCAACTTCCGCTGCATCCGCCTGGCGACTCGCTTCCGGTGACACGACGTTCTTGATCGCATCAGGCAGTGGTCGATCGGGTGGGGGAAGCGCAAAGCGAGTGGCAACATCTTCCGGTCGTGTCGCCGCAGTAACCAAAGTGCAAATCTTTCCCGCTGCGATCCGCACCCGTCGCACTCCCGGTGGGACAGCAAAGTGGACGACGGTGGCCTCGGAAACGGCGAGTTGCCCGTCGTGTCGTTCGACGTAATCGTATTCGGAGCGGGTGGCGTCCAATTCGAGGTTACCACTGTCGACAATTCCATTGTCTTGATCGAGATATTCCCAGCGGGCAATCACCTTTTCCAGCGGTGACAGACCGGGCTGGGGTGCCTCCAGACCTTGGAGCGATTGGTCCTGTTCGAGCAATACTCGCAACGCGAGACGCAAGGGAGTCGGGCACTCGGCGACGTGCGTCACACGATACGTGACATGCCCATTGCACGTCACCAGATAGGCGGCCGAACGCAGCGGAGCCGGCGTAATGTCAATTTCTGTAGCATTCGTTGACATTTCGTTGCCTCCCTTTTGGCCGTGATACGGTCGTAGCCGAGGAAAGCTGTTTGGATCACCAACAAGCGGCTCCGACCACAGTGCGCGGACGGCTATTTGTGCATCGGCCTGTAGTTCGATCAACCCGCCGTCGACATCCAGGCAATACACGTTTTCGTCACGTGGCATCTGCTGGGTCGGCAGCGTCCACTCCCTTCGTTCGTGCGGCAACTTGCCGAACCATTTTAGATTGACCGTGATCGCTGGTGCCTGATCCTTCCCCGGATGCTCATCCAGCGGCATGACGTGAAGCATGATGCGTGAGGCGAGTTGGGGTAGTATCATGGTGCCACGACAGTCGGGTCGAATGACGAGCCCTGTTGGCAGCACACTGTCATCGTCGCGATCGGCGTCAAATTCCTGTCGAGTATAGAGGATCCGTCGGACGTAGTGACGACCTTCGACTCCAGCGGGAGGAATCGGGTCCCAGAAGCGTTTCAGCAAATTGTAGCGTTCGAAATCGGAGATCATTTCAGGGCCGTAGACACTCGCGCGACACAGTCGCTGCTTGCGAGAGTCACTGGTCCGATCCCAGCGGTACGTGAGTTTATAATCGGGGCGTTCGACCAGGCAATAGGCGCGAACGCAGACGTCCTGGATGTTCGGATCTTTGGTTTTCAGTCGCACCATCATCCGATTTGGCGCGGCGGCAAATTCGCGCCAAGAGTGCCGCATCGCCTTGGTACCGGCGGGCACCAGGCCCGGAACGGCGTAGAATTGCGGAGCAATCGACTCTCCGTTTGCCGCCGTTTGAGCTTCGGGCATCTCCGTGCGGAAGTGGTAATCACCGGCATACAATTCGTGATCACCGCTGTCGACGATCCGATATTCGATGCAGTACATAAACCCCTGACGGCCATTTGCAGTTCGTGGCGTGACGATCTTGCGGTCAAGCAAATTGGCGTTCGTCATCAACCGTACCGCATTGCTGTCACTCGGCAACGGGAACGTCAGCCACCGGTCGGTGCCGACCAGGTAGGTATGGCTGATCGTGAGGGCCTCTTCCGCATGCGGCTGCATCAGGTCTCGCGTCAACCAGACAAGTGCGGTATCCCAATTGTGCAGAACCATCGCGGAAAACGCACAGGTCAACAACGCCAGCATCAACCAATGGACACGTATGATCATGGCGCAGCTCCGATCTGTAACGCCATCATCGGTGAATAGTGGAACTGATCCACGACGTCGCGCGTCATGTCACCGCAGTTATGGATCGATAGCTCGGTGGTCGGCCAGTGCGTCAATTTGACTGCCGCGATCGAACGGGGATGTGCCGCATCGACAAGCACCAGGTACGTTTGACGCGAATCGGTTTGCACGACCCGCGAAAGGGATAAATGAGGATATTCCACTTGCAGCTTGCGTAACAAAACAATATCGCGAGACTCCAGATACGACTTTAGCAAATGACATACTGGTTCGGTCAACACCTCCGCTGGCACCGAAGGTTCGAGCAAATCGCTTTTCTCGTGCAGGTGTGCGAACAGATCGCTATCGGTCGTTTCGATCCCCAACGTGTCGAACTGAGCGGACTCGAGGTCATCGCTTCGCGACTGACGAAATGCGCTGCGAATGAACGGTGACAACCACAACGTCACGAGTTCCTTGGCGTCGGTCTGGTTGAGAGTCGCAGACAGCAATGTCCCCGCCATCTCATATCCCGCGGTATCCGGCGCTCCGTTGGCCAACATGACTTCCAGCCCCGTTGCCGTCAGAGCGTCGACCAACTGCGACTTCAGTGGTGAAAGATCTTCCATCGTCCGAGCACCGTCGTCGGTCGAGACCAGAATATCGGCGGCAACCGGCGCGCGAATCGCGCGACTTTGAGCAACCAGCATCGGGCGACTGCCAAGGTCCCGCAGTAGCGTCTGGTGCCATAACGAAAAGACGTTCCACTTGTTGGACGCACGAAGGACATCGGCACTCCCGTCGGCATTCGACTGGGGATGCGCGCCGGCGATCGCGATCGCCGAAGCCCGCAACTGGGTAAAACTGGCTGCGGCAAATTCCAGGCTGTTATGCTCGTAGATCGGCCGGGGGACCTCCAGAATCACGGATTCTTGCATGCCCATCCTGTATACGTACGTCCCCCAACACCGCTTCCCTGCTTCCCCTGGGGGTTCCCGCAGCGCCACGTAGGCGTCTTTTTGCTGGGGGTCGTGAATCAACAACAGCTCCATCCCCACCACCGATGCCGCCGATCCGATCGCCGTCAGCTCATCCCGCAACGCCGGTGATAACTCTTCCGCGGAATTGTACTGCTGGGCGATCGTTGACAAGGGACGCAGCACCTGTGTGTCCAAGTACAACAGGTCCTGCAACGTCGGAGGTCGATAGGCTTGCGAACCACGACCAGCAACATGCTGCTTCTGATCCAAGAGCCAGGTTTGAACGCTCAACCGCTCCGTTCTGAACCCCGCTCCCGCCTGCTGGCTGTTTCTCAAATGCGAAATCAGCAGTTGTCGACGATCTTGATGCGTGAGAAACAGCTCGGCAAAACCACGATTCAGATGGTCACGGAGCATGTTGGAACTGCGTGCCGACTGCCAATGGACACGCAAAACAGGCAACATCTGATTGAGTGCTCCCAGTTCGAGCCCATTGGGCAAGCCGCCTCGGATCCACAAGCTACTCGGCCGGCTCGTCGCGTTTGGCTGCTGCTCCATTTGGAACCCGTCTCGTTCGACCGCCCGCACTTGCAGAGTGCTGCCACGGTGCACGATCTGGTGGAAGACACCGAACAGCGTGTTCCGGGTATTGAGGACGTCCGAACTGCCGTCATGGTTGGCACTGCGGGGAGCGCCGGCGACCGCCAGGGCGTTGCCGGAGAATTTTTCCATCAGCGTACAGGCGCTGTCGATGGTTCCCCATTCTTCCATGGGAGCGGGCACGGACAGCAGCAGCGGCGAATCGGCGTTCATGGTCAAGGCGTAGAGCCCCCAACCGTTTGGCGGGGAGTTTTCCCGAAGGTAGAGAAACCGCCCGCTTACCTCGTGCACGGAATAGTTCACAGTCGCAAGTCGTCGGCGAGCGTACGCCAAATCGTCTGGGGAACGCGTCTGGCGATACCGGAGCAGTCGCCTCACGCCGTCGCCAAACAACGACATCTCCGTTTCGGTCGGCAGCGAAAAGCTATCGGGGACTTGTTTTTCAAACAACAGCAATTGGTCACGGCGGAGGACGTCGGTCAACGAATCGGAAATCACTTCGTAGGTGACTTGATTTGCGTCTTGCAGGTCGGGTGATGGCAACAACCAGGTATCGGGAACTTTTGTCAGCAGAAAGCCAATCGTGCTCCCACCAATCGCACCTAACAGTGACACCTGCAGGGAGGCACGGACGAGTCGTACTGCCGTTCCTTTGTCATAGGCGCGCATCGCCAACAAGGTGGCCAGGAGGTACCCGAAGCCGAAAAAGTCGGTAACCTTCACCTCCGGCACGATCAGCGGTAAGACGAAACCCAATGCCATCCGATAAAGAAAAGAGATATTGAAAAACAGCAGAATCTTCCTTCCGCCTTCGACCGTTGTCCGTTGCCAGATTGGCAACTTCAACACCAGCGCGGCACAGCCCAAAATCATCCCTGCTTCGCAGAACGTAAAAAAGATCTTGTACGGCGTCGACCATTGCAACGCCAGCAATGCCGGGACGAGGATCCCGTTGTAGTCCCACGAGTACCGCAGGTTCATCGTCGACGCGAACCAGGCCGTCGAAACCAAGATGATGTACGCCTTGGGGCTCGCCAGCAGCGAACTGGCGATGTCTTCGTAAACGTACTGCAGGCTTCCAACGTTGTAGTTTGTCCAGCCAATCAGCACATAGCGGACAAGAAGCAGCGTCGCGAACATAGTGACGGCCATCATCGCACCGCCTCGCAACAAACCCGGCTTCCAAAAATAGTTGGCGATCAACGAAACGATGATCAGGCCATAGCTATGGAGGTGGTTCCGATAATCGATTTGCCAACCGAAAGCTTCGTTCACCGCGGGTCCCAGCCAAGGTAGGAACCAACCGTCCATGACGGCGCGAACGAGGATGCTGGTCAGCACAAATGCAAAGAAGCGGTCGCGGCCGAATAGGCTGCACCAGAAGGACAACCGATTGAATCGCTCGGACAGCGCCCACACGATTGCATAGGTAACCACGGCCTCACAGATGACGACCGCAGCCGACATTGGCTTGGCCAATAGTAGCGGTGCCAAGTAACCGGGAACGACCAGACCGGTCAGTGGCCAACCGAGTCTTGAGTTTGCCAACACGACGATCCAAACGCCGACCCAGACGGTCGTCGTAATTGACGCCGACAGCGAGCCTTCCGGAAAAATTGGAATCGTGAAGTCACCCATGTTCATCCGCTGACTAACGAAAACGTTTGAAAGACACTTCCACGCTGGTACCGCTTCCGATCTCGCTGGTCATCGTCATTCGACCTCCCCATTGCCGAATTGCACGAACACCTTCTCGCAAGCGGCGATATTCTTCGATCCCCGGGTCCCGCGACTCATCAAGAATTTCTTCGAGCGGTTGCAGCGCGACGCCGAATCCCTGATTGGAAAACATAAATACAATCTCCGCCTCCCGTTCGTCGACATCGAGTATGAGCTTGGAGTCGTCTTTGGCATCCAGTAGCAAACACGACAGCGCCGCTTCGAATACCTCATGGATGGCCCGTGGAGCGGCCAACACGTGGCTCGCCAAATCGGTCCGCTGCATTTTGAGCGTGACGCCTTGTTCCTGCATCGCCGGTTGCACTCGGCGAACCGCATGATCCAGTGCCGCCAATGGCGAAACGGGAACACAAATCGTCTCGTCGACCGGCAGATTTGGGGAAAGGTATTTCTGGCATTGCTGCAGCGTGGCAACCGCATCCTGCACTTTGACCTGCACGACGGTCCGATATTGATGGCTCGCGGCTGGATCGGCATGTTCGTCGACGATACTTTGAACGGCTTGATCGAGATCCTTCAATTCGTTGCAGATCAGCATACCGAGTCGCCCGGCCAACTCCTCCTTAATCCGTTCATGGCGTGCGATCACCGACCGTTCCACCAATTCGCATAGAATCCCTTGCAGTTGATGCGTGCCCGTTTGTGACGCAATCGCGTCTGTACCGGGCAGCTCCAGCTCCAACGGGCGAACTTGCAGCGTATACTGCTTGCCTTCTCCTTCAAATTCCACCGACGTCGACTCGACGCGATGGCTGGCAATGACGTTTCGCAGAATGGATTGAGCGTGTTCGATATTGTCATCCGCCAGGACGGTGATCAGGTCGACAGTGGTAAGTTCCGACGGATTGTGGCCGTGTCGTTCGAGCAATTGACAGAATTCACCATTGATCATCAGCAGTCGGCCGAACACATCGTACACTGCCGAAGGCGTGGCCGACTTGTCGAACATATTCTCCAGGCGTTCCAATCGCGACTCAAGCAAGTGCGTTGCCTGCAAGAGCTCGCTATATGCCACGTCCTCTGGCGTCCGAATGAATCTGCGCCGCCAATCGGCCATACTCTTCTGTTCGTGCATCGTGGTGCGACGGCGATAGAGCAGTTCCGCAACGTTTTCGGCGAAGTCGCGCAGGCGCGATTCAAAGTCGTCGTGGTCATGCAAGACGCGCGTCGACACGCTCAATGCCAAAAACCCAAACAGCTCGCCCGCGAAGATCAGCGGAGCCAGGTATTGCTGGTCGTCTTTCTCCAGGGCCTTGAGATACGGCCTGTTGTTTCCCAATGCGATCGGTCGCCGGGCTTCGACGACCGCCGCATAGGGCCATCGCCGGCAGTCACGCCGCTTCTCGTCGATTTCGCTCATGCTGCAGTTGTACGCGTGGACCTCGCGAACGTGGTAGCTGTGCTCCGGCAAATCCAAAATGATTAAACGCCGCAACTGAAATGTTTGACGCAAAAATGATGCAACCCGATTCCATGGGTCGTCCAGTGAAAGGAAACCAGTTGCCCACCGACGTCGGAGAAGCTTGGTTGACAATTCATGGATCAGCTGACTGACAATCGCCGCTGTGTATGACGCTCGCCGCTGGAAGACGAATGCCAACGTAACCAACTGCACCAACACCAACTGCAAACAGGGCAACCACAATCGCAGCGTCGACAACAGAAGGAACGAAACGGCCAACTCGATCGCCAATAACACTCCGGCAACCACCAGACCGAAACGCATACTGCACTGCTGATAAATCACGACGCTCAACAACGCGAAGAACATGTACAACGGCAAC
>JAGQPD010000847.1 GCA_020426865.1 Planctomycetales bacterium | reverse complement strand
CTTTTATACGGGCCGTCATTGCTAGCCGATAGAATGCGAAGCCCACCGATATCGAACGATCGCGAGTTGCATTGGAGGACTCTCTGGGATGTTTGGACGAAGGTTTCTACTTTTAGGAGTCATCACGGCGGCGATTGCGATTCCGTACTGTTTGTCCCAGGACACGCCAAACAATCCGATAGGCAATTGGTGGGACTCGATGTGGACGACGACCGACGCCGTGGAGTCGGGTCCGGGGGTACTGGAGACGGCAGCTAGTCCACTTTCCGGTCCGACCACTGCCAATTACGGCGCGTACCCACCGAGGGGCAATCCGCTGGCACCAAACTACGGGAGCGTTGGCAACTCCCCCTTGGGACCGTCGTTGACGCCGATGCCAGGTTCGGCGGTTCCGCCCGTTGAGTACGTGGACGCGACACGACCACCCTTGTCGGGGCCGACGGTTGCTTGTCTGTGCGAACTGCTGCGGTTTGACATCAGCCATACGTGGGTCATGGACAATTGGTCGCGAGTCAGCACACAGTTGGGTGACACCGACTTACAGGGCCTGCGGGTGACGCTTGTCAGTGGGACCGCGATGGATGATCTGGCCGGTTCGCTGACCTACTATTTTGACACCAATCATCAATTGCAGCGGATCTCGTTCGTCGGCAACACAGGCGATCCAATACAACTGGTAACGTTGATGACACAGCAATACGGACTGCAAGCCGAACCGGCTCTTGGCGGCGGCTTGTACCTTGACCGTCGTTCTGGCGAGCCTACGGCGGGCTTACGTGTGCGATTCGCGCCCGTGATCCGGGCCAGCGATCCGCGGCAGCGGTACGATGTGAAGCTGGAATTGAATCGCCCCGGTACAACATACGGGTTGAGTGACGACTTCGATGCCCTCTTGGCCGAAGAGTTGCGTGCCAAGCAATGGCAGCCGGCCGACGCGGCGAAACTGGTCGACGATGCCGAGAAAGCGGAGCAACCGAAACGAAAACTCAGACCAGGTGAGGATTGGAGCACATTGACGGACGAAGAGTTGCTGAACCTGGACTTGGATGACTTGGAGAAATCGATGCAGGAGCCGGCGGCTGACGGCAATGAAGGCACAGGTGCCTCGCTGAAAGCGGCGGGAGAGGAGAACAGCACACGTTCGAGTGGCACGCAAGGCCCTCCCTCAGTCCGCTTCCACCGCGAGCATGGCCGCTAAGACCGACGCACACTCGATGCGCCGACCCTATTGCCACGCAAGTGCTTGTCCATTTTTATGTCATTCCTGGCAGTCAGCTCCAATACCTCGAGGTTCGAGGTATTGAATACCTCGAACCTCGAGGTATCATCACTTTTTGCAACGGACGCCAGCCACGAGCTACCGGAGACTTTCAAAGGGTGTATTCATCACGGGATACTTGCGCCACTGGCCGTAATCAAAGTGCCACCATTCATGCTCATAGATCGTAAACCCTTCCGCCTCCATGGCATCGCGCAATAATTCACGATGGTAACGAGCGCGGGAATGCGCAACCGGATAGTCGGGAAAGGCACGTGGCGAGAATTCGTCGTAACCGGCTCCCATATCGACGGCCTTACCGGTGTTCAAATCGAACAACGTAAGATCGATGGCACAACCGCGGTTATGTCGACTGCCGGTAGCGGGATTGGCCACAAATATCTTCTGTTCGGCAGGCGTGGCATCCCAAAACATCTTGGTAACGTACCATGGTCGGTAGGCGTCATGAATGAGCAATCCGTAACCGAGCTGATTGAGTTTCCGGTGTGCCCGCACTACGGCTTCGGCGGCCGGACGCTGGAGAAACGCGCGTGGTTGATCGTAGAATTCGACTCCCATGAAATTGTTTTGTGTCGCGTAGCGGATATCAAAATGGATCGTGCCGTCCAGTCGCACAAGCTCAACCAAATCGCTCGCCAGCTCGCTGTGCGTCAAGGATTCGGCCGGTCGGGCTGCCAGGGCGTCTCGACGCAACTCATCAATGGATGCCGTTGGCGCAATTCGAAACGTCGAACCATCTTCCGCCCCGAGCGTTCGGCGGTCGAATTGCACCGATGCCGCTATGACGTATCGTGCGTTTCCGTTGTTGGTTGGTCCAAACCGCAGCTGCTCGCCTTCATAAAGTCCGTAATCAGGAAACGCAAATACGCCCTCACCAACTTCGGTCAGCGGATAGTGAAAGAACCATTCAATCAAGCAGTGTAATTGACCGCCACGTTCGTAGACGTACAACGTGTTGTGGTCCCAACCATATTCGCCGACGAGGCCTTGATATCGTTCGGGCAACGGGCTGGGAAGGCGGCGATCGACACGTGAGTATTGCTTGTCATTGCGGCGAATCGACTGATTGACGTCGAGGTATAGCTCAGGGCCGAACCCGAAACAATCGTCACATACCAAGTGGTCCTGTTGCCAACCCAATCGTCGTTCTAATTCTTCTCCCAGTAAAAACAATTCGCCGTTGCGTTCGCGCAATTCGAATTCCTTGTGAGTGGACTCGTCGCGATACAGGCCATCCAACTGACGAGCTCGCAGGGGCGGAATCTCAGTGCTGGTTTCCCACGCCGGGAATTTGACGCCGGCAACGTTTTTCTGAGTGAGCAGCGATCGCATGGTATGCTCGGCGATTCGCTTGGCAATGCCGTTGGATAGATCACGTGATGTGGCGACGACCACTGCTAACTGCTGTTCGGGCAACACGAGGAACTGAGTCGAAAACCCGTACACCGCTCCGCCATGCCCAACCGCTGGAAGAACGTCCAACTCCGAAAGGTGAAACCCTAAGCCAAAACCTTTGTACTGTTGCTCGAATTGCGGTGTCATCATCAACTCCCACGTTTCCGATCGCAGCAGCGAAGCTTGATTTTTCGTCGCCGAACCACAAATTGCTTTTGCGAACTCGGCGAGATCGATTACTGACGAGTAGAGGTT
>JAGQPD010000846.1 GCA_020426865.1 Planctomycetales bacterium | reverse complement strand
TACAGTCCCGAGCGTGAGGATCCCGGCAACCCGAATTTTTCGGCCAGCCGCATCCCGAAGGTGGTGGGGGGTATGGAGCCATTGAGCCTGGAATTGGCCGATATGCTCTACCGATCGGCCGTGGTCACGACGGTGCCGGTCAGCAGTTGCGAGGTCGCCGAGGCCTGCAAGATCCTGGAAAACACCTACCGGTCGGTAAACATCGCCATGGTCAATGAGCTCAAGGTGCTGTTTCAAAAACTGGATATCGACATCTGGGAAGTCATTGACGCGGCGAAAACGAAGCCGTTTGGTTTCCAGGCTTTTTATCCGGGACCGGGACTGGGAGGCCATTGCATACCGATCGATCCGTTCTATTTGAGTTGGTTGGCCAGGCGCAGTGGCATGGCGACGCGATTCATCGAACTGGCCGGTGAAATCAACACCTCGATGCCCGAATACGTCATTAATCGGCTCGTCACGGCACTGAACGAGCATGCCAAACCGGTCCGCGGAAGTCGGATTGGAGTGCTGGGCGTCGCTTACAAGAAAGACGTTGATGACCCGCGCGAGAGCCCATCATTTCGCCTGATGGAGCTGCTGCTGGAGCGGGGCGCCCTCCTCAGCTACAACGACCCGCACATACCCGAGCTGCCCACGATGCGACATTATAATGTCCCTACCATGGAAAGCCAACCGCTCACCCCCGAATACCTTGCCGCACAGGACTGTGTCCTCATCGCCACCGATCACTCGGCTTATGATTACGACTACATCGCCGAGCATGCCAAGCTGGTGGTTGACACTCGCAACGCAACCGCGGATGTCAAGTCAGGAACAGAGAAGATTTTCAAGGCGTAACGCGATCGGGAAAGGCCGAGCAACGTTAGCAAGTTATTCCCCCGTCGATCACTAGCGACTGGCCTGTGATGAACGCGGCCTGATCGGACATCAAGAACAGAATCGCTCCGGTAATATCGCCGGGTGTCCCCAGGCGTCCCAAAGGCGTTCGTCGGACAATCTGCTGGCGATGCTCCGGATCCAATGACTCGGACATGTTGGTTTCCAAGTATCCCGGAGCGACCGAGTTGACGCGGATGTTGACTTCCCCCAGTTCCCTTGCGAGGGCGCGAGTTGCCGCGTCCAAGCCGGCCTTTGTCGCCGAGTAACTGGCTAGCCCGCGATATCCACGTATGCCGACAATCGAAGAGATATTGATCACGTTCCCCCGCCGGCGCAACATCATCTTACGCGTCACCGATCGCGTTAACAGCAACGTGCCCGTAAGGTTAATTCGTATGACCTCCTCGATATCCTGCGGGCGCATTACAGACAGGATACCGTCCCTAGCAACCGCCGCGTTGTTGATCAGCACATCGATCGGCCCAAACTGGACTTCGATGTCGCGAACCACACCTTCCAGCGAATCGGGATCGGCCAAGTCGCCCACACGAAACGACACGAGATCGGAATGCTGCCCGATGAATTCGTCGAGCTCGGCCGTCAACTGACGACTGAATGTTGCTACCCGATGCCCCGCGTCGACCAGGGCGCGAACGATTTCCAGGCCCAACCCCCGGCTTCCACCACTGACCAATACGACCGAACTCTTGTCAGGAATGGAAGTCATCACGATTGTGTTTCCAGGGTCTTTTGGTACAGGTCGACGATGTCCGAAACGGTCTGCAGCCCTCGCGTCGATTCTGTTCGGAAGGGATCCGCGCCCAGCTCCGCCTCCAAGCGCACGATCACGGTAGCCCAACCGAGAGAATCGAGACCGATACTGCCTCGATCCAGTTTCGAATCGATCGTCACTGCCGCCCCCGCTTTGCCCGTCGATTCCGCGATCGTCGACTTGATCGCTGCAATGATCCTTTGTTCCAATTCAGCTCGCGTCATCAGTTTCCGCTATGATTTCTGCATGTTTTGAAAATTCACGACCAAGAAGAATCCCCTCGGCCCAACCGGTCGGCAACCGGCATTTATCAATGTATCCTAGCTTTTTCGTCACTACAAGCGACCCCAGATGCCTCCTTTCCCGCATTCGATAACGAAGGACGTCCGTCTTGATCCCGACCCCCGACGACCGCCGAGAGCACCAATCGGTGTACGAAACGTTCATGCAATTGGCGATTGCCGAAGCCCGACAGGCCATGGCCGAGGACGAAGTGCCAGTCGGTGCCGTAATCGTCCACGACTACAACGTGATCGCATCGGCACACAACCAACGCGAACAACTCCGCGACCCTACCGCACACGCGGAAATGATCGCCATCACGCAGGCCGCCGAATCGTTGGGCAGCTGGCGACTTAACGATTGCACGCTGTATGTAACACTCGAGCCCTGTCCGATGTGCGCCGGTGCGATCGTCCAGGCCCGGATTCCCATCGTCGTTTACGGCGCTACCGATCCGAAAGCAGGCGCCGTTGATAGCCTGTTCCAAATGCTCCGCGACGACCGGCTTAATCATCAAGTCAAGACCATTCCTCATATCCTGGCCGAACCGTGCGGTCGTCTGTTATCAGAATTCTTTCAAGAGCAACGTCGAAAAGGCAAGAAGTAGCTGGAAGGCCGTGCATTGGTCGACGGCTGGAAGTTATCTCGAGGAAACCTACATGACGACGCATCGCATTCAGCGCA
Organism: Planctomycetales bacterium; assembly: GCA_020426865.1. Lineage (GTDB taxonomy): Bacteria > Planctomycetota > Planctomycetia > Pirellulales > Pirellulaceae > JAGQPD01. The sequence goes on along the minus strand of JAGQPD010000846.1, from coordinate 2,836 downwards.
TTCTCGTAACCGGCGGTGCTGGCTTTCTGGGTTCGCACCTCTGTGAACGGTTGGTATCCCAAGGACACGATGTCATTTGCCTGGATAATTTCTTTACGAGCCAAAAAGCGAACGTGGCCCATTTGCTGTGCCACCCCAACTTTGAACTCGTCCGCCACGACGTCACCCAGCCGATTTGGCTGGAGGTGGACGAGATCTACAATCTCGCCTGCCCTGCTGCACCCGGACACTATCAGTTCAATCCGATCAAAACGACAAAAACATCGGTGATGGGGGCCATCAACGTCCTGGGGATGGCCAAACGGTGCCGAGCCAAGGTGCTGCAGGCGTCGACGTCCGAAGTATACGGCGACCCCGAAGTCCATCCACAGCCCGAATCGTACCGCGGCAGCGTCAATCCGATCGGCCCCCGTGCCTGCTATGACGAAGGCAAGCGAGCCGCCGAGACTCTGTTCATGGACTACTATCGTATGAACGGAGTCAACGTGCGGATCGTTCGCATTTTCAACACGTACGGTCCTCGCATGCATCCCTTTGATGGCCGCGTCGTTTCCAATTTTATCCGGCAAGCTCTCGCTGGCGAGGACATCACCATTTTCGGCGACGGATCGCAAACTCGCTCCTTCTGCTATCGCGACGACTTGATCGAAGGCATGATTCGCATGATGAACGCCCCCGATGCATTCTGCGGCCCAGTCAACCTGGGAAACCCCGACGAGTTCACGATCAAAGAACTCGCCGAACTCGTGATCGAGCTAACCGAAGCCAAATCGAAACTGGTCTACGAACCACTGCCAACCGATGATCCAACTCGACGACAACCTGACATATCGCTGGCATTACAACAATTGCAGTGGCAGCCCACCATTCGGCTGCGCGACGGACTGAAGCGTACCATCGATTGGTTCCGATCGATCGAAATCGAAGAATATCGTCCGCCCACGCCGAATTACTAGCGTCGCTGTCAATTACAAATCTGGTTCGTTGCAAACCTGGCAGTCACCCGACGCACCACGCTGACTTTTCTTGCAAACGGCTTGCCGGACAGATACAATCACACGAACCGGGCAGATGTCGTCGCGATCTGATTCTCGGAATGTCGTCAAAGCTCGTAGAATAAAGCTCGTAGAATTCTGTCCTCGCTGATATCGATTCCGGTATGATTCTAACTGCCGCAAACGACCTGCTCCAAATCACCGTCCCGCCTGAAGCGTACACGTTGGGTGGTTTCCGGCATTGGGTCACATCCGATGCATTTCCCGAGATGGGACGCGTGACGTACTACCAGCGGGAGATTTTTTTGGACATGTCCCCGGAAAAAGCCAACTCGCACAATGCCGTGAAATCGGAAATTTGTCGCGTCCTCGGAAACCTGGTTTTGGAACGAGATCTCGGCAAGCTCTACCAGGACGGAATGTGGCTGACCAACGATGTTGCCGACGTTTCGAACGAAGCCGATGGGACATTTGTCGCCTGGGATTCGTTCCAACAACAACGCGTGCAACTGGTGACCTACGATAATAGCGGAGATGGAATCGAATTGCGCGGTTCGCCGGACTGGGTACTCGAAGTCGTCAGTAACAGCTCGGTCGTGAAAGATACGCAGCGATTGCGGGAAGCCTACCACCGTGCCGGCGTTCGAGAGTATTGGCTCGTCGATGCGCGTTCAACCGATCTGCAATTCCAGGTCCTGACATTCCGACCCCACGGGTTTGTTGAAGTGCCAGCGTCGACCGACGGTTGGTTCCACTCGGATGTGTTCCAAGCGGAATTCCAACTGCTGCGGTCACGAGACCGTATCGGCGGATGGAGTTTTTCCCTGAGTTACCGATGACCCAATGTCGCACGGCTTGTCCACAGCCAACTCCAATTCTCCATGGCCGGAACCATCGGGCGACGTGACGAAAGCCTGAACAACAACCACACGGTTCCACCGGATCTGTTTCGCCGGTTGGCAGGATGGCCGAGCACTTCTCATCGGTTGGATACTAGGAACTGCCAGGTATTGCCGCTCGGTTCGCTCCACTGTTGAGCACGCGCCACAGCAGGTACCCAACGGTCAGTCCCAGGATGACTCCCGACATATCGGCCAACCAATCGGCCACGCTGGCATATCGTCCAGGGATCAACTTTTGCGTCACTTCATCAACGGCGGCGTGTAACGACAACCCAGCCACGAGGGCACCGGTCCCCCACCAACTTACTCGCCGTCCGTTAAGCAACACACAAGCCAGGAGGGCGGCAAGGATCCCATACGCGATCAAGTGCATCAACTTGTCACTAATGTCGATGGGCAACCCATCGTCCGGCATAGGAATGTGCGTAGCGGTAACCAGTGCCAGCCAGTAGAACGGCAATACCCACAAGGATGCCTTCGCCAAAAGTGTACCGCGGTAACTCATATTTCGATCAATTCCAACGTATTCCGCTACCCAATACCTGTGTTGTTGGTCCTCTTAAAACCAGAACCTGAAGCCGTGTCATTCTACCGCGCCGTTACGGCGTGGTCCCCAAATGCCGCGAATTATTTCGGTTTAGAGCGTGTTTTCCGACTGTGCCGGCAATACCACATGTGGCAGATCGGCGAGTTCGCCCGTTGGTCAAATACCCCTGTTGGATTATGATGTTGGTCGGGCATCATCGACGCACCCGACCGAGTGCATAGTACTAATCGCAATATTCTGGATCGTTGAGACCATTTGTCCATGAGCATTCTCGTAACGGGAGGAGCGGGGTTTGTTGGCAGCCACTTGATCGAGCGGTTGGCGCGGCGCGGCGGGGCCGTTGGCGGGGACGGTAGCATTGTCTGCCTGGACAACTTTAACGACTACTACGA
>JAGQPD010000845.1 GCA_020426865.1 Planctomycetales bacterium | reverse complement strand
GCCTGGAAGGCCTTTGCATCGATAGTACGACGACGTGCCATGCGGGTGTCCGCCGCCAACGAGTTGTGCGTTGTGGCGTAGCAGCGATAAGTCCATCGGAACTTATCGGCTACTTATCCCGTATTTATTGCCGAAAGGCATTGGCTCAGCAAGTGTTCAGTCAAGAAGCAGAGATTTGCTGGTGTTTTTTGGTGGCTGGCAGTTCTTTTTTGTGGCGTGAGGGCGCGGGGAGGGGTTGACGGTCGTGGGAACTTCGGTACACGCACACCAGTATACGTGTTGTGTACGGAAATACATTTTCACGCCCTCTAGGAAAACACCTTCAGTATTGGTTGGCCGTCGTCGGCGATGGTGAATGGCCGTCGCGACGGTGAAAACACCTTGCGGTCCAACGGCAGCCCCATCGCGTGAGCGATGGTGGCATTGAAATCCTTTACCGTCACGAGATCGTCGGTTACTTCCATTCCGTCGTCGTCTGTTTTGCCATAACGTTGCCCACCGCGCACACCGCCACCCGCCATCAGGCATGAGAAAGCCTTGGGATAGTGATTGCGACCATTGCGATCAGCCACGATTTTGGGCGTCCGACCAAATTCTGTCGCCAACACGACCATCGTTTCACCGAGCAGACCTCGCTCAGACAAATCCGCGATCAACGCCGCCATCCCTTGATCCAACTGCGGACCCAACTCCGTCAATCGCTCAAAATTGTCTGTGTGCGTATCCCATCCTCCAAGATTCACTTCCACGAACCGCACGCCGTGTTCGACCAATCGCCGTGCCAACAGGCATCCTTGCCCGAATTCCGACTCGCCGTAGGCTCCCCGCACCTCGGCCGACTCACTGCTGATATCAAACGCTTGCAGATCCTCGCTGCGCATCAAGCGCACGGCTTCGTCATAGAGATCCGTGTACGCGCGGACTTGCTTGTGGTCATATCGCGAAAGAAATTGTTGATTCAGTTGCTTCGCACGAGCCAATCGACGATCGAAGGTCGAGTCGCTGGTTCCGTTGGGCAAGGCACTATGTTGCAGGCCAGCCGCCGGATCGCCGATGGGTACGGCGGCATACTTCGATTCAAGAAAACCGCCTCCCAAGCCGTTGCTATTGCCACCGATCTTGACATTGGCGGGCAGGTTCGGCTGTTGTTGATCCAAAAAGTACGAGGACCATGCCCCCATGTCGGGATGCTGGATGGTGCCGCGCAAGAAATAACTAGTGTGCATGTAGTAACGTCCCTGAGCATGCGCACCTTGATTGGAATTCAGCGAGTTGAACACGGCGACGTGGTGCATCTGCCGCGCCATTTGGGGAAAGTACTGGCTGACCTGTACTCCGTCGGCCGTGGTGGGCAAGGATTCCACTGGCCCCTGAACTTCGCGTCCAGGCTTGGTATCGAACGAGTCGATGTGGCTCATGCCACCTTCCATGAAAAGATAGATCACATGTTTCGCAGTCGCACCGGTAGGGACGAATGCGGTATTGGATGTCGTGATGGGTGAATCGCCGCGCACCCAGGGTGCCAACCATGGGAGCGTACCGACACCGAGGCAACCACGCGCTACATTGGCCAGGAAGTGTCGACGAGTTCGCAAATCGGACCGCTGAAAGATTGCGTTCATAATCTCGCTCGCTTTCTACTAAACGCTTGCCACGATGACTATTGCACGAACATGAATTCGTGAGCATTGGCCAAAGTCCAAATGATATCAGAGGCGACATCGTTACCGTATTGCCTGGCATCATCGAGCCACATCTGCGTCTCATCCGCATCGGGATGTCGCCCCAACATCGAGAGATAGACAACGTCGATCTTTTCCGCAGCGATCTCGGCTGCCGCCACGTTCCGCATGAGCAACGTACGTGGATCGCGTGACAGTTGGGTTTCAATGAATCCGTTCATCAACGAGAGAACTTGTGTCACTGCCGGCTCACGGAACGCGTTGTCGATCTGTTCTCTGTCGGATTGACCGAACTCGCGAACGAAATGGCCCGGCCGCGCTGGACTCGGCAATTCAGATGCGCGTGCCAGGTAGCCGGTTTCGCGAGTTGCCCGGGGCAAGGCTCCCATCGCGACATCCCGCATTCGCGTTTGGAAGTCGGCTCGCATTTTTTCCAATCGCTCGAGCGTCTCGGTATCACCTTTTCGCCGCGCCACGTTCATCTCATCACGCAATTCCCGCATCTTCTCCACCATCATCGCGCGCATCCGACCGCGTTGGTCGTCCGCTTCATTGGGTGTTGGGTTCATTGCGGCTTGTCGCAGTTTCCGCATCCGAGCGTACTGGCCTTTTTCGTCGGCAGCGAACGCGACCAGTTCTTCGGGGCTCATCGCGCGCAGTTTGGCATACATGTCGTAAATATCGCCTTCACCGAGCATGATCGGCGGAACACCTTGGGCCGGTGCGGATTGCGAATCAAGATCGGGCACGGCCAAGGTCAGCAGCGAGTCCCAAAGTTGTTCGGCGGTCATCCGCCGGAGCAACGGACCAACAAACGCGTACGACTCTCCCTCAGCCAATTCGTGCGCAGTGGCTTGCCGCTGGTACGTCTGCGAATAGAAGATGGCTCGCAGGTATTGCTTCATGTCGTAATCGAGCGCCACCATCTGTTGCTGCAAGTATTGCATCAACGCGGGGTTGGACGCTTCGGTTGTATCGTTCATGTCATCAACCGGTTCGATCAATCCGACGCCCAATGCGTGTTTCCACAAGCGATTGGCAATCACCGTTGTAAAGCGCGGATTGTCGGGAGAGGTCAGCCAATCGGCATAGACTTCTCGTGATCCAACTTCCTTGGCACCGGGAATCACGTTTCGTTGACGTTGCTGATTACCCCCGCGCCGCCCACGGACGTTCCGATCGCGAGGGACATTGACATCTAATTCGACATTTTCGCCGAAGATCGCCTTGGCCGTGACAACCTGATTCGGTTTGCCGTCGCCATACTGATAGTCCTCTGGCAATCGATAAACGCCCGTACCACTCCCCTCGACGCCCATCGTCAAAGGCCGTGTGATTCGCCGCAACGCCTGCCGGGTCTGCTGACTCACGTTCTTGTCATCCAGCAACCGGCGAATCGCCATCCGACTTGCTGTGTCCGCGTTCTGCAAACGAGTCTCCACGCCGCCGGTAAAGGCAACCATGCGGAAGTAATCCATCTGCGTCCACGCATCAAACGGATGATCGTGACACTGAGCGCACTCCAGCCGAGTTCCGAGGAACACGCGGACGGTGTTGGACATGTTGTCTTCGGGCATGCCAAAGTCACGCAGGTAATAACCAACCGCACCGTTACCCCGCTCCATCAGCGGTCCGTCGGCCGTAATCAATTCCCACACGAATTCGTCGTACGGCTTGTTGTCACGCAACACCGTCTTGACATAATCGATGTACGGCTGGCCGATATTGCCGCCGTTGTTGCGTTGTTTGATCCGCAACAGATCCGCCCAAAAATTGAAATAGTGACTAACGTAGCCGGGTGACTGCAACAACTGGTCAATCAATGCCTCGCGTTTGTCGGGCGCAGGATCGTCGAGGAATCGCCGAGCCTCTTCGAGCGTGGGAATGCGACCGACGACGTCCAGATAAATTCGACGCAGAAACGTTTCGTCCGACGTAGTTGCGTTCGGCTCCGTGCCGCGCTGCTGCAATTGCACCAAGACCAGGCGATCGATTTCGTTGCTGATCGCCCGTGTTTGATCGCGAGCGATGCGGTCCAGGTCCCCGTACGGGACTGGCTCGCCGGACAACGACGGAGACTCGGCCATGACCGGCCCGATGACGACCAGCGCGGCAATCGGCAAAAGCAATAGCATCGTCCGCGGGAATCGGTTGAAATTTGGCCTCGCGGGGGGAAGACGAAGGCTCTGCGTCGGTCGCATACTTCTCTCCTCATTGAATCGGAACGTGGACAAGACGAGTGGGCTGATGGCCGTTTCCACTATTCTCTCAACCCCGCTAACTCGCCTAGGTACCGCTACCGTAACGAATTTGCCGAATTCTTGAAAGAGAAATGCACAGCCAATTGGGTCGGATACCCCCAGCCGAACGACGCAACACGCTCCCCCTCGCTACTGTTCGTACGTCATCGCTCCCTGGGAGACATTCGTCATTATTCGTCGTCGAACCATTCATCCGTCGGATCGAATGCCGGAATTGGGACATTCAGTATCTTTAGTTTACCAACGGCACGATGCCGACATCCTGGCTTGATCATAATGGCTACGCCAGGCGACAAGTCGAACCGATCGCCATCCAATTCGATATGCCCGACCCCTTCGAGCACATAGTAGATCTCAGTCATGCAGCGATGATAATGCGTGCGGGAATCTTTGGAAATCTGCACGACGTGCAACGAGGCGATTTGCTGCGGGTCGTCCGTGAATGCGCGTTGTGCTTCGCCACAGGGACAGGGCGTGACAGGCATGTCAGCGGGCCGAGTGATCAGATAACGACTTTCAGTCCGGTGATGAGCCATGAAAGATTGTTTCCAGCAGCGGCCGTCAAGTCAATTCAGAAGCCGCCTCTTCCAGGACGTCTTCGTTGACGTAGATTGGCAACGGCGGGTCACAAGTAACCGCCACGGCAATCGCATCGGAGGGGCGCGAATCGATCTCGATCAGCTCGCCTTCGTGCCGCACCCGGAGCTTCGCGAAATAGATGTGTTCGCGCAACTCACTGATGATCACACTATCCAACTCGGCCCCCAACGCTTCGACCATGTTGACAAGCAAATCGTGCGTTAAAGGGCGTGGCGATCGGTAGTTTTTCACTCGTCGATCGATGCTCGTCGCTTCAAAGATCCCGATCAAAATCGGAAACTGCCGATCTCCGTCTACCTCTCGCAAGTAAATCACCTGCTGCTCGTTGATCTCACTGATAATGATCCGCGACAGTTGCATCTGCACGGGCATGGGCTTCATCCTTACTCTTGACTAGGACCCTGAGGCAATGAATCATGGTCCTTCGTGACCTCGATTCATTATAGACGAAAACCCGTTGGTGTGGGCTAGTCGGCGAAAATACATCGGCAAAAAATTTTTTTTGCCGAGTTCCAAGTTGCAAACTTATTTTAGCCGTCGCAATTCATCGAGTGTTTTCTCGACCGCAGCTAATTGCTGTTTGAGCTGCACCAGACTTTCGCGTTCTTTCTCCACGATGTCGGCCGGCGCCTTGTCCACAAAGCTGGCGTTGGACAACTTGTTTTCCTTACCCCGAATGGATCCGACGATTTTCTGCAACAGCTTTTCGTTTCGCTGAATCTCCGCCTCCACGTCCAAGAATCCCGCCAGGTCGACATAGACTTCCAGGTCCCCCAAATTGATCGTGCCGCAGTTAGCGGGAGGAGATACATCGACACCCCATCCCACATTTTCCGCCCGCGCTAGCGCCTGAAAATAAGGCTCCATCGGACGGAGGATGCTCGTCATTTCAGCTGTACACCGGACGGAGAATTGGACGTCGGCCTTCGGTGGAATCTGCTGACGACTACGGATCTCGCGGATTGCTCCCAACACCGTTTGAAATCTCGCGAACTGCTCTTCAATGGCTCGATCGAACTGACGATGTTCCGCCTTCGGCCACGGGGCCAACATCACACTCTCCGCCGCCTCCGTCGGTTTGGGCAACCCACGCTGCGGAGTCAACTGCCGCTGCAACTGCCATATCTCTTCGGTGATAAACGGCGCGATGGGATGCAACAGCCGCAAGATCACGTCGAGGGCGTGGGCGAGGAGGCGCTGCGTCACAGGGCGACGCCGTTCGTCTTGCAGGCCGAGCTTCGACATCTCGACGTAGAAACTACAGAACTCGTCCCAGGCGAAATCATGCACGGTGCGGGCGATGTCAGCGAACTTCCGCGCTTCGAGCGCGGCGGTGGTTTGCTGCGTCACCGCGGCAAGCCGGCTTAGGAGCCAGCGGTCTTCAAGCTCGAGCGACTCCGGCTTCACTTCCGCCGCCTCATAGCCTTCGAGGTTCATCATCACAAAGCGCGCGGCGTTCCAGAGCTT
>JAGQPD010000844.1 GCA_020426865.1 Planctomycetales bacterium | reverse complement strand
GTCGTGGTGACGCTCCTTGGATTGCTCAGCAGTATCGCGTTGCTTTCCTGGAAGAATGCCGAAGTGGCATCCCAACGCGATGCGGCCGTTGCCAATTTGCGTTCCGCTCGCAACGCCGTTTGGGAGTCGTTCGTGAAGATCAGCGATGAAGAGCGGTTGCAGGCCGAAGGGCTGGAGGAGTTACGACTTGATTTGCTGAAGGCCCCGGAGCCCTATTATCGCGAGTTCCTTTCGCAGACGCCGGACGATCCCGAATTGCGTCTGGAACAGGCACGCTGGCGGATGCGGCTGGGAAGCAATGTCTATGATGCCGCCACGCGCGCCGAAGCATTGACACATTTCGATCGTGCCCGCGAGCTGCTCGAATCGCTGGTCGCGCAGCAACCAGACGTGCCGATTTATCGACGTTTTTTGGCGAAAACACTCGGGGCAACGGGGCAGATCTACGCCGATCTCGACGACTTCTCGCGCGCCAATGAGAAATACCGCACGGCGATAGCGACGTTGGGGCAATTGCCGGACATGGAAGACGATGGTCGTGATGGCGAGGCAACGTCGGCGGACGACCTCGAATCGGCCGCAGGGCTGCACGTCAAGATGCTGGCGTTGATGGGTGACAACCTGCAGCGAATTGGCGAGTTCGATGCGGCTCGCGGAGTATACACCGAAGCGATGGAAATGCAGCTGACGTATCGCGATCAATATGTCGGCGATTTGGCGTTGTGGCTACCAAAGCCCAAGGTGGCCGACGCGGTGGCGTTGTTGCCAGATGGTGAGTACCGCGAAGCGTTGGAACTGCTGGAACAGGCGTTACGCGACATGGAGATGCTGCAAATATCCACCGGCGACCGGGACGACGTCCAGTATTTCCGTGCTCAAGCGATCAATCAGATGGGGGTTCTTTACACCGATTCGAGTCGGCCGCATGCGGCGCGGCGTTGTTTTCAGGAGGCTTACTCCCTGGCGGTGCCGGTAGCGGATCGTCGACCGGGCAATGTCATGTTTGCGGAGTTGGCAGCGGACCTGAAGAACAACATTAACGTACCGCTTTCGCAAGTGCATGTCGCGGGTGAGACGGAGGATTTTGTGAAACGGCAACAAGCGGCAATCGTGGCTGCTCAACGCCTGTTGGAGCGAAATCCGGACGTGACGGCCAATCGGGTGAGTTTGGCGAGAATGCGTCGCATGTTAGCCGTGCATTACCTGGCACAGCAAGCGTATGTCGACGCGCGGGCCGAGTTAGCATTGGCTGAGCAACACATGCGTAAGGCGACGGAGTCCTCGCCGGATGTGGTGGCCTATGCCGTCCAGGAAATCTGGATCATGCTCAACACCGCGGATGTCTTGTTCGCTCAGGACGACCTGCCGGCGGCGGTGGAGAAATGCGAATGGGCAGTTCGACAGGCACGAGCTTGGCTTGATCGGCGAAACAATGTCTATTTTCGCAATGCGCTGATCGACGCTTTGATGCGTCTCTCCCAATATGCCGGCGCTGTGGAAGACTGGCCGACGGCACAGCAGCGGCTGGTGGCGCGGATGGAGGCGATCGAGGGGCATCCGGACGGTTTTCGGCAGGTCCCCATGTTCCGGGATCTGAAAGCCAGTACGCTGCAGTTGATGGCACAAATTGCCTTCCGTACCAACGACCCCCAGCGTGGATTCGAGCTGCAGGAACAAGCACTTGCGCTGCGCAAAGAACTGGTTGTCGATTATCCCGACGAGCCGCATCTGGTATTTTATCTTTCGGCGTTGCATGAAACGATGAGTGCCAGTTTGATGGAATATGGTGGGCTGTTGAGCATCGGAAAGGCGGCCGAGCATGCGTTGGCCAGCAGCGAGGCGGTCAAGGGCATCGACGCACAGTATCTTCCGATTGATCGTCTGGAGGGTTTGGCCAACAGCGAATCGTATTTGGCCCAGTTCGCTCGTGGCGGCAACCGGATCGACGATGCGTTGCAGCATTTGCAGAATGCGTCGCGGTTTGCGCATCTGTTGTACGATTCCCGTCGCGAGAGTAGTACGCTGGTGTTTCGTGCGGATTGTGAGATTCAAATTGGCGAGTTGCACGCCGAGAAGGGGCAACACGGTGCCGCAGTATTGTCGTTCGATGCGGCGTTGGCGCTGGGCGAACAAGTTGTGCTCGAACATGCCGGGAACGAACATGCCGTGAACGAACGTGCACGACAATTGCGGGCGCGTGCTTACTTGCGCCGTGGTCAGTCGCTGGAGAATTTGGGGCAATATCGGGAGGCATTGGCGGCGATCGAGCAAGCGGTCGAGGTAGGAGGGGGCGAGGATCCTGTCGAATCACGGATTGCTCGCGCGCGGCTGCAGGCAAGAATGGGAGAACATGCCAAGGCGGTCACGCAGATCGTGGCGACTCTGGCCCTCAACGGTATCGATGCCACCGATCAACTGCACGCCGCGGACGTCTACGCCTTGGCCAAGGCTGCTGCCCAGCGAGATTTGGCGATCGACGAAGCATTACGTTCGCAGTTGGTCGACGACTACGCCGCCAAAGCGATGGAGCGATTGCGCGCGGCGGAAGTAGATGGAGCATTGCGGGACGAAACAGCGTGGGAACGCCTACGCACCAATGAAAACCTGTCGTCACTACGGGGACTACCGGCATTTGAACAATTCCTAAACCATCCGAATCCGACGAAAGAGCAGTCGTTCGGCGACTGAATCGGCCCATGGTATCCAACGAACGTGACGCGGCGGAAAGCTGCAAGATCGAAGTCTACTGTCAGGACATGTGTTTATTCTCGGGGGAATTCTCCGGGCAACTGGAAGTCGGACGACAACGGCAAAACGAACCGCCTCCGCCGGTGATGATGGCCGGACGCCAACACCAGCGTCTGATCCTGGCGTCGCTAACCGAGCTTGACGTTTCCCGCTCGCATCTATTGCTGGAACCCCAAGGGGAACGGCGGGTGACGGTTACCAATTTGTTACGGCAGGGGGTGGTTGCCATTCGGGATACGTTGGTCGATTCGGGACAATCGGCGGCGTTCCATTTGCCGTTGCGCGTTCAGTTGGGACGTTATGAATTGCATGTCGATAGTACTCGGCCAGTGGTACCGTCGATGATCCGCAGTGCTGGGCCAGCATCGATCGTTTCCAGCCTCGCACTACGCCGCCCGGTGGAAATCTCCATAACCGAGTTGGAAACGCAAAAGTCGCTGGCTCCCGAACGTGTCGTGAAGTGGGTGCAACAGATCCTGGCATTTTTTCAGGAAGTGGCCGGGACGGAACAGTTTTACCTTTCGGCACTCGGAGGGATGCAGCAGATGTTGAATCTGACGTCCGCGGCCGTCTTGTTTTACGAGGACGGCCACTGGTTGAGCAAGCTGGTTGTTTCGGCGGACGGCAACGAACATTCCGAGGGTTGGCGCGCCAGTCACACGGTCCTTGATATGGTCCGCAACGAACGGGTCGCGTGTCGCCACATTCCCACGTCCGACGGCGATGTGGTGAACAGCCTGACGGAGATCAACAGCGTGGTTGCCGCGCCGATCTTTGACGAACAGGGCGAGGTGGTAGGGGCGATATACGGTGACCGACGTCGGACACTACTGCAGGGAGAAGCCGATATTTCCGAATTGGAG
>JAGQPD010000843.1 GCA_020426865.1 Planctomycetales bacterium | reverse complement strand
ACCGTGAAAAACCCGGCCGCGAAGATTCCTAGCTTGACGATTGTCAGTGAGTCGCTGTTGAGGTTTTGCGAGATCCACCAAAACAACGCCGGGACGATTAGTAGTGACGGAACTTGGAATAGCCGAAACAACTGACGACGACTGACGATTAAAACGGCGACAAACGCGAAGGCAACGCGTCCGATCAAGCCCCCCATTTCTTGCCACTGAGCGACCTTGGCTACGGCTTCGTCGGCGGCGTTGCGACCGATCGCCTTCAGGGCCCCTTCGGCGGGTGCGGGCTTGCCCGCCTCTGCCGCCTTGGCGACCGCGTCGTCTTGAGCGGCCTTCGATGCGGCGCGGATCTGTTGATGCCCGGATGTTGGAGCGCTCAAAATCTGTGGCAACTGCTGGATGGCACCAAAAGCAATCCCATAGCTTGCCCCAAACAAAAGCGTTGTCACGATCGTCGTGCGTGCCAATCCTGGTGAGAAAAGCTCCCACGGGCTGGGGCGGCGCAACACGCCGGCGTCGCGCTTCCGTTGCCATTCCGGTGATTCTGGTAAGAACGGGCGGATAAGAATCAGCGGCAGCGCCGGGATCACACCGGAGATCAACGTGTATCGCCAGGCTTCATGATTGCCATGAATCGCTGGCAGGTCGAGTGCCCACTTTGCTACCAACAGGTTGACACTAGCAACCATGATCCCGCCGAGCGACGAGAATGCCTGAGTGTAACCCAGGACTTTTTCCCGTTGCTTTGGTTCCGTGAATAACTCGGCCAACCACGCGACTGCCGCCACGAACTCAACACATACGCCAATAAAAACCAAACAGCGGCAAATGAGCAGCTGCCACAACGTGGTTGACAATCCGGCGGCAAACGCAGAGCCTGCGTACAGCAGAATGCTGAAAGTCAACACACGCCGACGGCCAAGTGCATCGGTCAAGTAGCCGCCGAGTAAACCGAAGACGCCGCCCACGATGGCCGGGACAAAGAACAACGTGCGCGCCCATTGTACGAAGCCAGGGCTGCCCGGTGTCAGAAGCGGCACCCCGTTATCACCCACTCCGCCCAACGCGGCCAAGGCCGGTTTGATTACCAACGGCAACATCAACAGCTCGTAGATATCGAAAGCGAATCCGATGGCGGCGATGATGCAGATCAGCCATTGAGCGGTTGTGAATCGCGAAGGGGCGTTCATAGAATCTTTCTGTGAGGATCCTGGAGGGAGATCGAGCGAAATATCGCGGGAAACAATGTAGCGGTCAATAGGCGGGGACCGCTCGTGTGGCGCGTGGTCTCGATTGTACCCCAAGCCATGGCGCAAGAAAACCGTGTCAGAATTTGGCGGTCGGGGCAGGCTACTTGCTAGTCAGCTCGAAATTCGCCTGGTCGGTCCCGGCAGCGGGGACTTCGAATTCCAGCGTCGTTTGGTAATTGTACTTGGTGGGGAATTTTTCTTTGGGAGTCCCCCGAGCATCACTGTCGCCGACAACCGGTGACTCTGGGCTGTACGACACGATTCGGATACGATGCCGACCGACCACTGCCCCTGGCTCGTCGTGGATCGTCATCAATGTGTACCGGCCTTGTTCGTCACAGCGCCCCGTT
>JAGQPD010000842.1 GCA_020426865.1 Planctomycetales bacterium | reverse complement strand
TCCCACCGTGATCGTGGGAACATCTGCGTCGGCAGCGTTATCGGCCTGGTTGCCGTTGGTGAATTTTTCAATATCGATACTGGGAGACACGCCAATGTAGTGGCTGAAGTCCATGTCCATGACTTCGGTATCGAGATCATCAATTGCGGTTACAGTAGCCTTGTTCTCGTAGTTGCCGGCAAGAGCGGTTCCAGTTGTCTCGTAGACCCAGGTTTCACCTGGCTCCAGAATGTTGTCGCTGTTGCCGTTGAGTCGCTGGGTGATATTAGTAATCGTCCCTTCCTGATCGTCAACCAGCGTGACATTCGTCAGATCGGCCTGGCCATCGTTGGTCACCCGATAGGTCCAGGTGACCGCTGCGCCCACGACCAGCGTGGGGACGTCACCGTCGCTGATGAGATCAGCCTGGCTGCCGTTGGTGAGTTTCTCCACATCGATACTGGGCACCGGTGCGTCGTTGACAATGTCGTTGGTAATCAGCGTTGGGGCGAGCACACCAATAACCTCGAGCGAGCCGTCCATGGCATCCTGAGTGGAATCGATGATCAGGCGAATCGCGCCGACGTTTGTGAAGTCAGCACCACCGGCCGCTCCCGCCGCGACGAACCCGATGCCAGCATTCGTCCCCGTGAACGGAATGAAATAACTGTTGTCGACGTTGTCCGGCAACGATGAAATCACCGCCTCAGAGAAATGTGTCGCGTCCGTGTAGACCTGCAATGTCAGCGAGCCGCCCGGGTGATCAACCGTAATCGACGGGAAACAGATGCCGGTGCCGCGACCAGACTCACCGCCGACCGCCGTAAGATCCACGCCCCCCAATCCAGTCGGCTGCAAGCCGGCAACAAGATCGGTGTTGGCCGTGTCGACTCCGTCCCACGTTACGACATACGTGCCTTGGACATCGTCGTCGGGGTTGATACGTAACTTGCCAAATCCATCCGATCGCATCTCGACCTTCGTCCCGGCGGGGCCGGAATCATACGAGACCCGCAGGTCGCGTTGATTGCCGATCGCGTCCGCCGCAGTAAATACTTCTTCAACTGGAGTTCCCGGAGGGAAGTCGTCCGTCGTTGCCGGAGTTGTTGCTGACGTAAATTCGTCAATAAACACCCCTTGCACGCCACTGGCGTTGGCCGCCGAAACCGAAATCAGCGCGCTCACCTTTTGACTCAACGACACCGATCCAATCGATTGGGTGGGCTGGACCACAAAATAATTGCCAGAAGACAGGTTGCCAAAAGCGTATTCCCCTGTCGAATTCGAATTCTGGGACGACAATAGCGTGTCGCCACCGTCCCACGTGCTGTTGGCATTGCTGTCCGAGTACAACCGGACCAAAGCGTTGTTGAAACGCGTGTCGCCGCCACTGAGCGTGCCGCTGCTGTCATTGTCCTGGAATACGACGCCTCCAATCTGCGCCAGCGTCGTCGCCGCCAGCATGCTGCGGTTCTCCAGCGACTCGACCGCAAACACGTCTCCGCGGCCCCGCCTGTTCGTTCGCATGCGAGTCGGTTTGGTGAACAATTTGGTGAGCGAATCGTAGAACATGGGGCCTCCCCACCAGGTCGGTTGTCGCATGGCTTTTGTCTCGTGCTGATCGTCCTTCGTGCTCAAACGCCGGTTCCGCTTGGATACCCGTTGCGCGTAGATGCTAGCAGAACCGGCTTGATCGCTGCCAGTCCATACAGGGAGTATCATCGGACTGACCGGCCAGAGAACTTTGCCTTGAAAGGGCGAAACGTCCCTAGTGCTTTGTGACAGCCAAAAACTAGGGTGCGTCAGATCGCCGCGCCTCTCCCAGACCCTCACATATGTGAGGGTCTGGGAGAGGCGGCTAGAAGCGCGACGCTCAATTTTAGCGGTCACAAAGCACTAGCAGCGCTAATGGGGGTTTGTCGAGCCCTCACGATGGGGAAGAAAAGGCCGGCAACAAGATCGTGCGTGCCGGTCGATAGGACGCAGCGTTATGGATTGATGTCGGGTTCGGCTCCCGCGCCCACGACGGCGTCGACGGATGAATTGGCTGCCGAACGTTGTGCCGCGTTGGTCTTGATGATCCAGAGCGACGTTACTGCGACGGCGATGATTCCTGCAATGACAATGAAGGACGATCGGCGTCGAGGAGTAGCGGTTTCCTCGTCAGTTTGGATTTGCGCGATCTGTTCCCGGAACGTTGGGTAGCCGTCCTTGGTGACAAAGCTGCATCCAATCCGAAATCGTCCATCATTGGTTGGTGCTTGCCAGCGGATTTTCCCGGCGATTGGGGCTTCATCCGGCGAGGCGTCGCGGCGTTGGATGAGGAGTCGATCGCCAACGGTTGCTTGTGCGTTTGTTTCGATGAGGAATCCGCCGACGGAAAAATCGAGGACTTCGCAGTCGGCGGTACCCGGCATCAGTTCCCAGCGCGCGGTGGCCTCGAAATGGCACGGCATGCGGGGGTCTTGTCGTCGTTCGAGATAGCCTTCCTCGGCCAGGCGGTTGAGTACTCGCTGCGGGAGTTCTTCGATAAACTGCGTGCCGGCCCACCATGCCAGATCGCTCATGGGCCGCGTCCAACAGACACGGCCGCAGGTTTCGAAGATTGGCGGCCGCGATGCCGCCTCGGTCGATTCTAAATGCAGCAGGATCTCGGTTTCGGCGGGGATAGTTACCTCGGTGTGAAGTTTTGCCCCGCCACTTGAAATATCCAAGATCCGGCCGACTGTTTCCACGACCCCGTCATCGCCGAGGAACTCAACACGGACGACGAGCGGCTTTTCCTCACGAAGTCCGTAGCGTTCGTGTCGTCGTTGTACCGGAGTGATTGTCGCCGTTGCCATCGTATCCGCACAGTAAAAAAAGTCGAAGAATTGCTGCAGACTGCCTGCGAGCACGTTACGCGCCAGTAACGCTCTAAAGATTCTTAGCTTTTTTGACGCAGATCGTCACGCGCCAAACCGCACCGGCGCGGTGGCTAGCTGCCAGTTCGCGCGTCCTCGGTGCTGGTCCTGGCAGGCGTAACAATCGTGCGGACTGTAGTGGCACTAGCGTTTGAAGATTTCTCGGAGCGGGCTAGCCTTATTGAGTAGTGCGTCGGGCAAGTTCACACGATTGGCAACCTCGGTCTTGATCCGTTCCAGTTCGACGTCGCCGATCTTCAGCTTCTGCAGGATCGCTTGCTTTTGTTCTGCGAACCGTGACTCCAGTTTGGCAATTTCATTGTCGACAGCCCGGTGGGCCGTAGCGACAAGCTGCTGCTGACGTAGTGACACTTGCTGTTCATAGACTTGAGTCAATGCGGCGGCGAATTGCGGACCGAGATTCGATTGCAGGTTCCAATGTGGTTGCTGAAGTGACCCTGAAAGGCCCACGGTGGCTTCGATCGATTGGATTCCCCCGAGTGCTGTCTCGAGGCTTTGTCCCAGCAGGGCACCGCCGTATTTGGGTCCAACCTGTGCCAACATGCCAGGTGAGTTTTGTTTGAAGACGATTTCACCATTAAGCTCGTCACCCGACAGGTCGACGAGTACCCAGAAGTGCGATTGACCTTCTGGGACGGTAACTGCCAGCGTCTGTGCGTTACCAAGCATTCGCGACGGTTGATGCAGGGTGGGAATATCGATCAGGATCTTGTCGTGCGGCACGTCACCGGAATAATCCATCGTCACGTGAATGGTCGTTGGCGTCGTACCCTGGGCTTGCAGGGAGAGTTCAGCTGGCTTGCCGTAGCTTTGAGGATCGGATGTCAGACCGCGGATCATGCCTTTCATGGGCACACAGTCACCGGAGACACTGGCCAGTCCTTCGATTGCCAGCTGATGGATCAAGACGGACGGTTGTGGCTTCAAGCCGAACAGATACGTCTCGCCCCGATTGCGGTCGAGCGCCTCATCCTCCCTTTTCCGTGGCAGATGTTGACGCCCCCACTGCACCCATTGGACAATATTGTTTACCCGCCCGCTCAGTTCCGGGCCCAACAGGTGTTCTGACAATGCCTGCGGATCCAACTTGGCCAATTTAAGGCGTTCGCGAACCATCTCTTCGTCGTGCTGCTTGGCAGTCGCAATCGCGTCACGGTCCATCATCAGTTGTTGCTGCATCCGTTCGAGATTATTGCGGACCCCATAGGCTTCACGCTGCAAATTCTCCAATTCCACGACCGCATCGCGATACGACATGATGTTGCGTAATGGGTTTTTGCCGGCTATTTCCAGTTGTTGCCGCAGTTTCGCGGCCCGCAACTTTAGCTGTTCGGCCTGTGCTTCCAGTTCCGCGCATTCGCGCGGCCACCGTTCGGACAGCTCCTGGGCGACGCGGACCGACTGCAGGTTGCTTTCCAGATCGTCCTCCAGCACCGAACCGGCTTGGTCCAGCCAGTCTTTGCCGAGACGTTCGAATTGCTCAAAGCTCTTGCCTTGACTTTCCGTTTGTGGTCGATCAGGCAAGGCCCCCGAGTCCTGACGATCGGTGCCGAATTGAAGTCCTGCGACCAGCCCGTCGGTGACAACAAACTGCTTTCGCGAAAGGGCGCGGCCATCCAGGTTTAAGGAGATTCGATCTGCCTGCATCAGGTTTTGCATGGGGTTGCGAGGGTCGGCCGCGGCAACTGTTCCGAGCTCAACCTGAGTCCCCGCCCAATTCGTCCGCACCGGTCCGATTTCGACCTTCGCGCCCGTCAGCGACTGGCCACTGTAGACCGCAGCCCAGCGCACGCACGGGTTGAATGCGAACAGTAGGAACACCAGCACCAGCGTCAGCAACACTAGCCGCGGAACAACGTATTTCCAGCGAATCATTGAATTCTCCACCTGGTTGCAAGGTCGGTTCCCATGAGCGCTTTGCCCACACGATATCGTTGTAACCGTTCGGCAAGCTTCGGCTGGTACTTTTCAAACAACAGATACGATACTCGGTAAATGGGATACATCAGGCACAGGCCCAAGATCAAGCTCCCCAGGACGACCGTATTATTGAGTGCTGTCCAGGGGACAACCGGTTGCTGGTACAGATACGCGTAGGTGCCCTGCATCGAAGGGATCGTCAGTAGCGCCTTGCCAATCTGGTGGGTAAGTCCGTCCAGCATCCCGCCGAACAACGAAAAGACCGTGGCAGAACTCAGGCCGGTCGCCAAATTGATTCGCAAGGAGAAGAGAACCACCATCAGCAGCGCGGCGGTGAGGTTTCCCTTGGGTACCAACCCAATGACCGCTCCCAACGCAACTCCCCACGCCAATTGGCGCGGCGTATCTTCGGCAACGATCGCGTTGACCAACAAGCGAATCGGCCGCACCAGCGAAAAGAACATGTTCCATCTCCCCAGCCAGAATTGGCGGTACAATCCATACAGTCCGCGTAGACGTTCTCTGTGAATCGACCATCCACACGACAAGACTTTAGCCGCGATCGTGGACCGACTCGACTTGAATGCCCAAAACGAGAAGCGGCGGAAGAATACTTGACCACGTAAAGTTGAGCAATAGCGCCAGTGCAAGTAATGCTGTCGTGATAAGATCATCCTGCCCTACATCATCCTGCCTATATCCGGTATGCGAGAGAAGGCCGGACGATCTGGGGCAGGATGATGTCTTTGCGGGACGGGACGGGGGGGGGGCTTAGCGAGTTTGCGTGCTGGCGATTTGCGATAGTTGCGTGGTCGCGGCGGCGAGTTTTGCGCGCAGGTCCTCGGTCGGCACGTAACCGCGGATATATTCCAGGATGCGACCGTCGGGGGCGATGATCACGGTGGTCGGATAGAGCGTGATCCGCAGCTTTTCAGCCAGCATTTTGTTCTCATTGCCGTTGATCATGGCGGGCACAAAATCCTTGCGTAGACTCCGCTGGACCGAAAGGTCGTTGAGAGTGGAGGTCTTCATACGATTGCAATGGACACAGTGGTCGGTTGTCATGAAAAGAAGCACGGGGCGGTTCGATTGGGCGCTCAATGTTCGCGCTGTGCCGTACCCCGTCACCCATTCCACGGATTTTGGTTCCTCGCTGTAGCTGGTCGTCGCCAGCAGCATGATGAATGTGAGAGAGAACGTAAATCGGGTCCGAGGTCTGTGCATGTGCCGCTCCTTCAGTGGCTCCGTGGCGTACGGATGGCGGGGGGTTAGGGGAGGGGGCTGAATTGTTATCAGCAGACATCGGCGATTCGCTATCAATACTGGCGCGGCGAGGAAAAGTTGCGGAAAGTTTAGAAGGCATAAGACGTAACGCCACGTGAGAATCGGTCTAGCTGTTGCGATCGCCACCGATAGGTCGCGGAATGCGAAAAGGCCGGTCAAACGTTGTAGACGTTAGACCGGCCTGGTGCCGCTACCTTTCGAGCAGCGTGTAGACTCTATGTCTGCCTAGATTTTTGGGGGGAGTCGCAACGGGGGTTCACTGGAAACGTAGCATCGCATGGAGCGATCCAGCAGCGTCAGGCGGCCGGACGTTGGCAATGGTGGCCCGTTACCGTCGGTATAGATGTCGTCGGGCGAATCGGACGCGGTGTCTACCAGTAGCCGCCATTTGATCCCCTTCGCAATCGGAGGGAGGATAAACTGCCGCGATTCTGGTGAAGCATTGAACAACAGCAAGATATCGCGACCGTGCCGAAGCGGGTCATCTTTTGGATCGGGTGCGGCCAGCAGGCAGCCCAGCGTCCGTTCCGGTCCACCCCAATCGACCGCTGTTCCCAGCGCGCTGTACCAGTTCACGTCCGGCATTTCGCTCAAGGGAGTTGGCTGTCCCGACAGGAAGTTTTTACGTCGCACGGTTGGCTGGCGGCGGCGGAATTCGACGAGCCCGCGACAGAATCGCACGAGTTCTTCATGTTGCCGAACAAGGTCCCAATCAAACCAGGAAATCTCGTTATCCTGGCAATAGGCGTTATTGTTACCCTGCTGCGTCCGTCGGCATTCGTCACCATAGAGGATCATCGGCACGCCCTGGCTAAGGAGCAGAGTCGCCAGATTGTTTTTGATTTGACGCAGACGAATTCGATCGACGGATTTGCGTCGTG
This sequence comes from Planctomycetales bacterium, assembly GCA_020426865.1. Taxonomy (GTDB): domain Bacteria; phylum Planctomycetota; class Planctomycetia; order Pirellulales; family Pirellulaceae; genus JAGQPD01. Next base: position 1,007 of record JAGQPD010000842.1, on the reverse strand, counting down.
TCGGGCCTTCGACACCGTAATTCATCCCGAAATTGTTGTTGTCCCCGTCGCGGTTACCTTCGTTGTTTTGCTCGTTGTGTTTGTCGACGTAACTGTGGAGATCGTTGAGTGTAAAGCCGTCGTGCGACGTAATAAAGTTGATACTATGGTATGGATTCCGACCGCCGGGTTGATAGAGATCACTTGACCCAGCCAGGCGGGTCGCGAACGGTCCGAGCAGGCCCGGGTCACCGCGCCAGAAGCGGCGGGCGTCGTCACGGTAGCGACCGTTCCACTCGGCCCAACGATGCTGGCCGAATTGCCCCACCTGGTATGCCCCGGCGGCATCCCAGGCCTCAGCGATGATTTTCGTATCGGCCAACATGGGATCTTCGGCAATCGCCTCGACCAGCGGCGGATTGGGCACCAGGTTTCCGTGCCGATCGCGGCTGAGGATCGATGCCAGGTCGAACCGAAACCCGTCAATATGATAGTTGTGCACCCAATGCCGGAGACAATGGAAGATCATCTCTCTTACGATCGGATGATTTCCGTTGACGGTGTTCCCGCAGCCAGAGAAGTTCTTGTACCGGCTGCCACCATTGTCGAGCATATAATAGACTTGATTCTCCAGACCTTTGAAAGAGAGTGTCGGGCCGAGCTCGTTCCCTTCGCAGGTGTGATTGAAGACGACATCAAGAATGACTTCAATGCCTGCCTGATGTAGAGCACGAACCATTTCCTTGAATTCCCGCACCTGGCCGCCAGGCGACACATCGCTGGCATACCCGCGGTGAGGCGAGAAGAATGCCATTGGGTCATAACCCCAGTAGTTGACGCGACCGGGTACGTTGCCATGAATGTCCAGGATGGGAAATTCATGCACCGGCATCAATTCCACCGCTGTGACCCCCAGCGACTTGAGATACGGAATCTTCTCGATCACCCCGCGATACGTCCCCGGATGCTCAACTCCGCTGGAACTGTGCCGTGTGAACCCGCGGACGTGCATTTCGTAGATGATCGTT
>JAGQPD010000841.1 GCA_020426865.1 Planctomycetales bacterium | reverse complement strand
CAACTGGCGTATGAAGGCGTCGACCACCAATATCCCCAGGGATACCGATTGAACCAATACCCATAATGCCAGCCGCACCAGTGATGATGATGGCTGTACCACCAATCCCGGCCGAACCAATTATGGTAATGATGTCCCCAATGGTATCGGACGCCGTCTCCCCAGTGATGCCAATAATTGATGCGAGCAGGATAACGAGTCGGCCAATTTTGAATGCCGGCGATCTGGGTCTGCCAACGATTGTTGATGCTGATCATGCGATTCGAGTTGATGCTGACCCAATTCGGCCGCGCGCTGATCTTGTTGTTGAGGCCAAGATTGACGCTGCCCACATCAATCGGCCGCGTCGTGGCGCCGGGACGCGTGTTACCCGGGCGTGTGACACCGGGGCGTTGTGTGCCACCGGGTAGATTGCCAATGCCGGGACGTTCGACGTTACCGCCTGTCACCGGCCGCTCGATATTCGGACGCGAGTTGCCGGGAAGTGTTTCGGGACGCACCGGCTTGTCCATGTGCAGAAAATCACCCAGTTCGCCTGGCGATGGCCGAGTTGCTTGGCCCGGTTGGCTTCCGCCCGGCCCAACAGTACCAGGTCGAACAGTACCAGGTCGTGAAGAACCGATATTGGATGGCGGGGATACAAACGGGCGATCACCGGAGGAGCCGCCGCCTAGATTCGGGACACTCGGGCGCGTCGTCGGTCGACTTCCCGTACTCGGAAGCGTCGTGCCGGGCCGAGTCGTCGCTCCCGAACCGCCAACCCCCGGAAACGTCGTGGGGCGAGACGACGGCAGCGCGGGTTGCGTAGCTGGTCGAGTGCTCGGCTTCAGCCCCGCACTTGGAAAATTCGTGCTCGGCATATTTGTGGCAGGTCGACTCACGGCTGGTCGGCTCGCGCTTGGCAAACTGACATTGGGTCGATTGAAACTAGCTCCGCCTCCGCCCAATGACGGCACACTGGGTCGAGCCGCCGGACGGGCCATACCGCCGGCGCCGCCGAACCCACCGGCCGCGCCGCCGCCTCGTCCCGCACCACCGCCAAATCCGCCGCGAGCGTCGACTTGATTCACACAAGCGAAGGACGCACTCACAGCCATAACCGTTAATAGAAGAGACCTTAACATAACAATGCCTCCCAGCGACTGATGGCTGCTACTTACTTGATGTGGACGGAGTTTCATTCTTTGCCGGTTCCGTTGCCCGCACGACCTTAACCGTCGGGCTGGCCGGTTGCGGCTCGCCTTCGATTTCGTGACCGATCAACTTGAGCTGCATGGCATTCTCGTCGACGCGCGTCAGCACATAAGTGCCCGTCGCGGCTCGACCATCCGCCAGCGTTTGACTGGAGCGGATCAGCCAATCGTCTCCGTTCTTGGACCACACGCCGTCGCCGAATGAGCCATCGGAATTGAAGGACCACGATCGAATCTCGCGACTGCGCGGATCCCAACCGATGATTTGGGTTCCCTGTTGAGTGACATTGTCATCTTTCCGCACGGCGAAAGAACGAATGAGAAACGCTCCGTTGCTGGACCAGCGAACGGTGGTATCCACCCGAGTCGCTTCGGTCTCATCTACCCAGCGGCCGACAAGCCACTCCAGCCCTCGTAGCGCCTCACCCACTTGAACCGGATTCGGAGCGGCGCTCTCCTCGATGGAATGGATCGTCCATCTCCCATTGTCTAGCACCAACAGTGCCGAGAATACGGAGACACTCGGAGCTTCGCCAGGCGCTCCGACGCTCGTCTCACCTTCGACCGTGGCGACATCCGACTTGATGAGCCGAATCTGATCAATCCGCCCAGCCAAACGTAGCGCCGGCTGCTGCTCGAATGCCGATTTAATATCGGCCATGATCGCGTCGCGACCTTCCGTCCTGGCTCCCGATTCGCGATCGATATGAACGCCGTTGGCGGCCCAAGTGGACGCGACTGCCTTCAGGTCTTTGCTATTGAAAGCCGCGATGTATTTTTCCAGGGTTTGGCGCACGGCCGCTTCATCCGACCAGCCCGTGTTTGGTAGTGACAACAGGAACGCCAGCGATGCAACTAAGGAAATGAACGCTTTCACGAATGGTATCTCCTGACGTAAACTGCCTTGCTTTCAATAACTATCACACATTGACTATCACACTTCGGACCAGCCAACGAAACTTTACTGACCAACCGCGGACACCAATTCCCACGCACTATGAATGCGCTACCGATCCTCGCCTAAAACCACGGGCACTTCGACAATGTCGTTCTGACGAACAACCGTGACAACGACCCGCTCGCCCGGTTTATGGTTTTCGATAATCGTCAGCAACTCGTCGGCCGTGCGAACCTGTTGTCCATCAATGGCCGTGATTATGTCCGCGCTACTCTTGTCGATACGAGTTTCTTCATAAACAAACGGACCGCGGCGGCGTTGAGTCCGCACGGCCTTGAAGCCTTGTAAGCCAGCCTGATCCGCCGGACCGCCGTCCGCCACGCTTACGATGACTAAGCCCCCTTCGGTTTGCAACACCCGGGTGATGCCAATTTCCGGACGGATGACGCGGCCGTTCTCGATGAGTTGCGGGACCACTCGCCGTATCGTGCTGACCGGAATAGCAAACCCGACGCCCGTGTTCTCGCCCGTGCTGCTGGCGATCGCCGTGTTCATGCCAATCAGCTCACTGTGACTGTTCAGCAGGGGACCGCCCGAGTTGCCGCGATTGAGCGCCGCGTCGATTTGGATAATGGATTTCATCATGCGTCGATTGCGCGATGGCAGTTGTCGATTCAAGCTGGAAATGATCCCCACGGTCAGCGTGCGTTCCAGCCCAAAAGGATTCCCAATGGCGTAGATCTTCTGACCAACTTTGAGATAGCCCGAATCTCCCAATGTCACCGGAAAAAGCACGTCGGCCGGGGCCTCGATTCGCAGCACCGCCATATCATTGTCGGGATCTTGCCCCACGATCCCGGCGACGAAAGATTCGCCGTTGAAGAGCGTTACACGAGCTTCCTGCGCGCCTTCGATGACGTGAAAGTTGGTAAGAATATGACCTTCCTTATCCAACACGGAACCGGATCCCGATCCTTCGGTCGTCATCTCTTCGAAGAAAAAGGCATCGCCCCGCACCGACTTGGTGGTGATGTTCACCACACTACGATTGACGTTCTCATAGACGCTGATATTCACTTGCTCTTCGGCGGTAAAACGATCCGCAGGCGGTTCAAACGGCGTCGCGCCGGCGCGGACTGTCGGCGACTCGGCCGCTCGGACCGGACCGCGCTGGGCCAATCGGTTGGGCGGAGGCGAATTCGCCG
>JAGQPD010000840.1 GCA_020426865.1 Planctomycetales bacterium | reverse complement strand
TTCCCGAAAATATCGAACTGGAGAAAGACATCGTTGTTTACCGGGTCGATGGAAGTGCTCGCAGACCGAAGTACCGTACTAACTCGGTCGCCGCTGAAATAGACAATGTAAATCACCCCGTCGACATTGATGCCGCCAACATATGCAGCTGGGTCGTCGACAGCAGGTGGCAGCGGCGATCTCGCCCAGAGGTTCAGTTCGTCTGCCCCACCTCGACTCGTATTTGGAAGATTAAACTTCGTTCGTATTGACAAATCGCGAACACCATTCAGCTCTTGAACATACGTACTCATACTGGCGGAATGCGTTACCACAAAGTCGCCGCTGCTCGCGTCTCTTAAACCACCCGGTGATGCACCTGGTAGCCACGTCCCGGGAATGCCATCCGATATACTTCCGTCATTGAAGTCATCGCAGAACAGTCGACCAGGAACAGGAAGTCCGCACGCTTGATCTTGCGCCAAACAGTGAATGTTAAGAACAGTCACGGCGGCCAATGGCATTATGATCTGCCTTGATGCCCCAAGCATCGAGAAAAACTTACACACTAGCTTTGCTCCCATCTAAGTTGACAACCTGAGTCGTACCCAAGCTAGCTGTCGACCCAACTCGTCATTAGTTCTGAAACCGTTGACAGGTAGTGACTTACGGCTTCGCGTATTCCTCTGTTCGGCTGGTAACAATACGTCATCTAGTCAAACGCTAACATTCGTGGCGCGTAAATCCTATTCACTACATCCGTCTAGTTAAGTAAGGAGTACTCACAGATATTGGACACCGCTCGCATTGAACCACAAAAGGAAGAATTCGATGGCCCGTCGCATATTCACTATCGTAGTCGCATTGGTTACCTCGGCGTCCACTATCAGCTTTGTGTTCGATTCACGAGCGGCTGCCCAACCACTTGGCTACTTCTCCGATGTCCGACCAGTAGCTGGCTTAGAAGGACCGTGGCGCGACGAGAGTCCTTGGGTGTCGGACGACGGTTTGAGGATGTACTTCAACTCCGAGCGGCCGAATGTCGGCTCCAACATCCAAACTGACAAACGTGACATCTGGATGGCGACGCGTGATTCGACGTCCTCAGCGTTCGACGATTTCACTAAGATCGAATCCGTGAGCGTCGACGGAGCGAGCGATCACTATCCGTTCCTTTACGACGATGAACTCAGGTTGCACTTCACCTCCGACCGGGACGGCGGGGCGACGACTTACGTTTCTACACGGGCAACGCGCAATGATGATTGGTCTGCACCCGAAGCGATTGCGCTAGGATTGGCGGCGCCTCCGGACAGCAGAGCGGCGGGAATTCGCTTCACGGATGATCGGCTCACTGCCGTTTTTTCAGGGTCAGTTGGCGCCAACGGCACGAACTCGGATCTCTTCATTGCGACACGCGAGTCGGTTGACGATTCGTTTGGCGCCCCACTGCCCATTACGGATGTAAACGCTGCGAACCGCGAAGATTGGCATCCTTACATTACTGGCAACGGCTTAGCTCTGTTCTATAGTCGCGCGGAACCTGGGTACCTGCGGCCCGACATCTACGTTTCAATCCGATCGAGTACGAGCCAGGATTTTGGAACGCCACAGCGTTTGGAATTGGCTTTCCCCGGCAGCGACAACCTCCACTTTCAGGCTGCTACATTCGACCCGTTTCTGACGACCGACTGGCCGAAGTCCGGCTCAAAGATCTACTTCACCTCGGCGAACAGTTCTGCTGACTTCGACATCTACGAAGCCACGTGGACGACCGTTCCCGAGCCCGCCGCTCTCGGGATGATTACCGTCCTCATCTTCGTGCTAAGTTCGATGAGGCCACATCCTTCATCGAAGGCGTGAGAGTCCGTCCTGCTTCTCCGCCGTGTCATACGCGCACACTTGAAATCGTGTTTTGCATAAGGTACTTCATATTCGTCCGCCGCGAGCAACCACGTCCCCCCGCTGGGCATGAGGGGCAATCACATTGCCAGCTTCGAGACCGAAAACTCCGTGAAACTCGACAATCTAAAGTATCTGTTTTTGTCGGACGAACATACGTTGATCATTGTGGGCGTTTCTGAACCGACAGCAGGACCGTTCTTGTCGTGGTACGCCCGTTGATTCTTGCGCCAAGCTGTTGGCGGTCTCAACAAAGGGTGCGATGTGGCGCTCTCAATTTTGAGTCTTTTGCTGCGCGTTGTCGTGCAATCCAGCTATCTACTCGACTTACTTACGGACCATGCCACCAACGCGTTGACGAAAGCAGCGGTCGCAGCCTCGTAGGCAGCCGACAGGGCATCGGTTGCTGTTTCAGGGACAGCGTCGCGAATTGCCAGAGCAGCCACTAGAGCGTCGTAGGCCTGCTGCCGTGCGATGGCAGCTTGTTGAATCGGGACCAGCGGATCGCTGAAAATGTCCGGGGCGCAGGGCGCACTTTTGGGCACATCGACGGTTTGGCGTTTACCTAAGTTGTTGGTAGATATAGTGTTAGCGAAGGTAGTCTCCCGGCTTTGCAAGCCGGGGGTTATGGGTTCGAGCCCCCGCATCTCCACTGCTGGAAAAATTCTCTGGAGGCACTCGAATGTTCCGCGGCTGTCCCAGCCGTTCTTTCCTTCTTCCGCCGTCAGGCCTCACGTCGTTCGCCCGAATGCGGTTCTTGCAACCCGTCTGCGGCTTCGCGTCGCCCTCATTGCCACGATGAGCCAAGGTAACCGAAACGGTTCGTACTGTCCGCAAGAGAATCGATCACGATCTGAGTCGTATTTCACTAGCGCACATCGGTGCCGATGTCAGCGATTGGCATTCGGTTTGCTGCGAATGTTACACGGCTGTCCCAGCCGTAGAAGAACACGATAGAGAGCCGGTTGGGGAACATAGAGCGAACCAGCTGGGGAACATAAAGCCAGCTGGGGAACTTTAGACTGAGCGGTGTTGGGCTGATCGAGTGCGGAAATGGAACTCACGGCGTGCCCGAAGGAACGAGGAGACTTGGCAATGACAAACAAGAAGCTCGCGACGAACAAGAAAATCCTGCTGGCGACAAATTATTCCGATTCTAGCGACCAGGCATTGGAATTCGCGACGTATCTGGCAAAATGCCTGAACGCCAAAATGACCATTGCCCACGTTGCTGACATCGAGCCCTATCCGGTCGGCGAGTTGTTCGATGAAGAACCCATTCCGGACTCGGAGGAATTTCAGCGTTTGAGGCGCGTCAAGCCAGTCGATCGAACGGTCAAGTACGAACATCGCCTATTATTCGGTCAGCCGGGCAGTGCCAAGACGACTGACGTTGTTCAGGCGTTGATGGATTTTGCCAAAAAGCAAAGAGTAGAACTGATCGTGGTTGGCGGACGTCGACGAACCGCTCTCGGATCGGCGATCGCTGGGAGTGTGGCCGATGCGCTGGTGCGCCGCGCTGAATGCCCGGTGCTGACCGTTCCGTTCGTTGCCAAACGGCAGTACGCCGTGGTTTAGCACCATCGCTCGCGTCGCATAGCGTTCGTGATTTCTCGAGCAATCGGCGACGCATTACGCAATCAGGTCCGGAATCACGCGGGCCGGCAACACGCCGGTCAAGCGGGCATCGAGACCTTGGAAGCGATGCGTGAATCGTTCGTGATCAAATCCCATCAGGTGCAAAATGGTGGCGTGAAAATCGCGAATGTGTACCGGATCGCGGACGATGTTGTATGAAAAATCGTCGGTCTCACCGTAGATCGTCCCGCCCCGCGCGCCGCCACCGGCCATCCACATCGTAAAACAACGAGGATGATGATCACGGCCGTAGTTCTCGCGCGAGAGCGTTCCTTGCGTATAAATCGTTCGCCCGAATTCCCCGCCCCAAATCACGAGCGTGTCTTCCAGCATCCC
>JAGQPD010000839.1 GCA_020426865.1 Planctomycetales bacterium | reverse complement strand
GGCAGGCGGTGCCGCATGCGCATGATGCCGCCGGGCGGAAGCCGGCGCCAGTCATTGTCGCACAGACCTTTGAAGGAACCCGTTTGAAAGTGATATTGGTTACCCAACGGCGTGCCGTGCTCGTCGAACACGATCAACAACATGGACGGCGGCTCACTGAGCATGAGAGCTGGCTCGGGTAAAAGCACCCCGCGCGTCTTGTAGTAAACGTCATAGGGCACGTGCGACGTATTCACAATTTGTGTTTCGATCTCAAATCGCGTTCCATACTTCATGCGCCGCGGATGAACTTCCAGCGACGCGACGCCGCGCCGACCTTGCAGGTCAAATTCCACGGGCTGCGGGTGTTTGTGGAATTGGATCGTGGTTGGTTTGGGCGGCGCCGGGTGTTCGACCAGACCCTCGCTGCGCAAGACCCCTACGGAAAACAGGTTGATGGAAATGATTGCGACAACGATTCGCTGACAACGCATCGACGATAACCTCCTTCTCTCACGAGACCGACGCGCGGCACATCTTGGCCCGGCCGACGCTAGCGAAACGTTTTGACTTCGATTCTCACCGCCTTGGATCTTTCCAGCTCCTCACTGTTCCAATACGTACTGTTATCCGGTGCGTTCGGGCCGGGGCGATCTGGAGTCGCCCGATGAATCGCTTGAACAAAGTACGAGCCTGGGCCTAGGAAACGAATTGGCCGTCGATTGGACGAATCCGAATCCGCGGATGAGCGCAACACGCATTCGGTTGGTTTGGTACTGGTCGGAATTCGAAGAGTTGATCCTACGATCTCGTTGGACCGCACCAAAACCAGATCGTAGGATCTCGACTGCCTGATCTTCGGGTCGGAGACAAGCAAGTCCCCCAGGAAATCTCCTTCGGTTGAGAACACAACAACCCGCACGGTCAGCGGCAGCGCGCGGTCCAGGAACGGATTAAACACTTCTCCCGCACCGTTGTGACAGTCAAAGAGAACTTCCGCCTCCAGGTTATCGCCACTGGTGACGGTTGTGCTTTTGAGAGTCAGCGAGAGCTTGCCCTCCACGTTGCCAAAGTCGGAATTTCGTTCCGCCTGCAACGTAATGCGAGGAAGTCCCTCCTCAGCCGCCGCACATGGGTTGGCATCTGCGGCAAGTACGAGGCACGCGATTGCCAGCAGCCGCAAGTCAGCAACTTTCATTCGTCCCTCGACGACCTCTGGTGGGATTGACAACGTGAACTATAACGACCTAGCCATACGGTTGCCATGTCACTTCGGTAACGTTGCGTTGGCTTCCCAGGGAATCATTTCTGTCTTCGAAAGTTTGACTGCGTTGGTGATGCCTCAGCGTATCCGCCCGAGCCCGATGGCTGGGCCAAGATGCCTGGCTGCAAGCCGGTCTTCTACTTTGCGGACGGCTACACCTACGTTGCGGAAGGCAACGAGGATCCGGAAACGATCTGGCACCAGGTCGGCTACCCGCCCAAAGAACGCGACGACGTGATCGCGCTGCAAACGAGCACCGGACTGTGGCCGGCGAAGTTTGGCGATAAGGACTGGGCCTGGTGTTTTTGGAACGACCACGAATGCCGCTGGCAGATCCTGGCGTCCTATGAAGACCATTGGCGTTTCCAGTTGCTCGAGCCGCTGCCGCAATGCGATTCGGCATTGGCCAAACTCGTCCTGTACGACAGCGTCGACTGTCCGGTCGACCTGACGTTCACCGTCGTCGACTCGATCGGCATCCTGT
>JAGQPD010000838.1 GCA_020426865.1 Planctomycetales bacterium | reverse complement strand
GGTACGAGGACCTTCATAGACGGGCGTCTCGACGGCTGGCATCGTCATCCCGTTCAGAACGCCAGCTGCCATGGCCGCGGCGGACATGTCACGTGGCGCCTCCGGTGCCACTCGACGTTCATCCCGTTTATCGATCGATTCGTGTCCGGGAGTACCGGCTGGTGCCGGGAATCCAGGGGGTGGTGGTGTGTCACCTTGAGCGGCCGGGTTAGGCCACCGTCGCCATTGCGTTTGATAGTAACCGAATTCGGCAGGTGCCGGACAAACGCCGGTTATCGCAACCGGGCAGGGCTGCCCCGCACTAGCAAGTGGTGTCCACCCCGCGACTAACCCGGCAGCACCCAGCAGCGTCGCAGCCAGACGGCGCGTCTTCGATCGGTATTTGCGTCTTGTTGACATGACAAACGACTCCTAGCAATTGATTGTGCTTAGCCTTAGGGAATACCAGCGGGTAGACGATTCACACTTTGAATGGTTTGTGATCCGAGCAACGAGAACCCGAACATGCGTTCGAACGGATTGAGTAGTTTGCTGATCATACCGTCGAAGGCGACCATCCGGTCTTCGGCGATAAACAGCCGATCTCCCGGGAGCAATTGATAGTTCGTTGCCGTCGAAGCGCCGCGTGTGATGGCTTGCCAGTCAATTGGCAGTACCTGGTCACAGCCGACAACTCCATGCGGCGCGGGGCGAGCGATCCACATTTTGGTGCTCGATGCTCGTCCCAAACCTCCTACCTGCGATACGGCGTCCAAGACGGTTTCATTGCCAGTAACGGGGGCACGGGCGACCTGTTCGCCAAATCCCGCTCCCTCCGTGATGATGTAAAAGAACTTGCTGTTGTACGCAAATACGTCCAATGATATCCGTGGGCGGTCCAGGAACTGGCTTAAGTGCATCTCCACCGCGTGCCGCGCCTCTTGGACCGTCATGCCGTTGACGTACACGTTCCCGTAAACACCCATGTTGATCGTGCCGTCGGGACTCACCAGGTGCTCGCCTGCTATTTGCTGCAAACCGGACATTTGCAGAAGCGAGACGCTAACCATCGGGGACAGCAATTGGCCGCCCGCGGGCGATGCCAAGTGCCGTTGGATCTCGTCACGCGCCTCATCGGTGGTGAGGCCTTCAATTTTCACACTGCCGTATGCCGGGCCAAGGTTGACCACGCCGGTCGATTCCACGGCGTAGGGGCCAGCGATCGGCCCCATTTCCTGGCTCGTTCCCAACACCACCACCTGAATGACGTCCAGTGGTTGCAGCATATACGGATCTTTGGGGACGACCCGCACCGCGTCGATCAGCAGCACGTCGGGAATTTCGATGCGATAGGCTGGCAGCGATACCTTTGTCAGTTCCGCCGGAGGTCGCATTGCGCCAGCGGTGCTTCCGTCGGCTCCTGGCTTGCCCGGGAACTCCGCCGTCACTGCATGCGTGTCCTGGATCCCCAAATTGCGCGTGGCCAGGTTTTGGCAGCCGACGGCGATGGGGATCAACAGCAGGAGCGTCGCGAGCGACTGCTGTAGCAGTAGATTGGACGTCGAAACCGACAGCCCGCGGTGAGAGTTGCGACTTTTTTCGTACATGGTATTCATGGAACAACCTACGGGTTAGGACGCCACAGCCGAAGCGCGGAAGAACCGTTCAAATTGATAAAGGCATCACAGTCGGAATAATCGGCAATGTCATCCCTTTTCTTTGCTGCAGTTTGCAGATTCTGGTGGGAGAAACCGAAATATCGCTACCTTTAGCGCCCAGAACCAGCATTGGCGCGTCGAAGCAAACCATTATCTCGTTGACACTTACGGTATCGCGGGTACGATAAGAGGGGTCGTCTGCTACGGATCTTCTACCGCTGGAAATCTGGGCAATCTTAGATGGCGTTTCCGAACCATTAAATCGCCCCGACCGTAGCCTATGAGATAGTATTGCTGGCATGGTCTTGCTGGCGTGGTCATTCTCAACGACTGCACTCAACCACTGCAAAAGTACACCACCATCCCAAACCACAGAGAAGTCGAAGAATGAAGCGACTAAATGTCAAGTTTGTTGTGACCCTTTTGGCAAGTTTTTTCGTGGCCATGGTGGCGATTTGGGGGTTGCACAAATTCCAGGTCAATCGGAGTGCCGATTCCTTGCGTGAGCGAGCGGACATCGCACGTGACGAAGGGCGCTTGATCGACGCGGTAAAGCTGCGGTCGCAGTACATTTCGCATCGCAGGACGGACTATGGCGAGCTGATCAAGTTGGCTGAGGATGCCAAGGCATCGTTTGAGAACAGTTTGCGTGAGGGGCGAGTCCCATCGACGGCAGAGTATCAGATGGTGTATTCGGCGTTGGAGCGGGCGACGCGCGAAAACCCCGACGACCGCGGAATTCGCGAGAAGGCGGTGGGGTTCTTTATCGCGGTTGGAAGATTCGCAGACGCTGTTGACCACCTGAATCAGTTGATCGACAAGTTTCCTGAAGATCCCGATCCGGCGTGGTTGTCGCAAAAGGCCGTCTGTCTTTACCAGACCGGGAAAACCGAAGAAGCGCTTGATTTGCTGTCGAAACTTGTGGGATACGAGCAGTTGGAAGCGACGTTTGACCGTGCAGCAGCGACGCAACCGGAGAACGTCGATGCGTATAATTTGCTCGCCACGATCTACCGCCTGAAGTACAACGATGACGAGACGGCCGAACGAATCGTCAACGAGATGGTTGCGGCCAACCCGGACAACTACGAATCGTATCTTCGTCGAACCTGGTTTTACCAGGAGCTTCCCGATCAAGAGACGGTATTGCCCAAGGCGATGGCCGATATCGAACGTGCGTTGGAATTGGCGTCGGACAACTTGTCGGTAATGTTGACAGCGGCCAGTTTGAAGACGGACGCCAAGGATTTCGCAGCGGCTCGCGCGTTGCTTGAGCGATGCCGTGACGAGTATCCCGACGAGGAGCGCGTCTATCAATCGCTGCACCGTTGGGCGATCCAGCAGAACAACGTGGAAGAGTCCGTCAAATTCGTCAATGAAGGGTTGGAAAAGCACCCAGACAGCATCATGTTGCTTTGGGTCAAGGTCAATTTACAGATCGATGCTGGTGATTTCATTGCGGCCGAGAAGACGCTGGCGACGATCCGCGATTTGAAGGGCCGCAGTTCATTCGCTGGCTTGAACCGTCGTTCGCTGGTCACGTTCATGCAGGCGCGCATCGATCAGGGACGAAAGCAGTTTGCTGACGCGGCGAAAAAATTTGAGGAAGTTCGACCGGACGTTGCCAACGGCAATAGTGAATGGCTCGACGGACTCGACCAAAGTCTCGCACGGTGTTATGGAGAATTGCATAAGCCCGACGAACAGATGCGCGTCCTGAAGACTTTTCTGGAGCGAAATCCAGACAATCTCAACGCGCGGTGGGAACTGTTCAATGCCTTGGATGCTTTGGGCCAAAGGGCCAAAGTCCGTCAATCTTACGACCAGTTGTGCGAAGACTTGGACAGCAATCCCGGACTTGTGGTTTCCTTGGACAAGCTGCCGATTTATTTGAAGTTGGAGATCGACAAGCAGCAGGAGCGGGCCGACGACGAGCGGGATTGGCGTCGGGCCGAGTCGATTGTCAAGCGCATCGTCGATGACGAACGCGTATTGGCCAAGGCGAAAGTCGAGTACCACGCGATGCTTCTTGACGCTCAAGGCAAGGGGGAGCTGGCCAAGAAGTTGCGCGATCAATTCTACAGTGATCAACCGATCGATCCGCTTACCGACTTGGTCCGCCGACTGGACAAGTTGCCTCCCGCGGAAGGACTCAAGGAGGTTGACAAGACACAGGGCGAGATGGGCGACCACGCCGCTTTGCGGCTGATCCGCGCGAGGCTGCGATTGCGGGGAGATCGTGAGCACGCCAAGGAGATCTTGTTAAGTGCAGAAGAGAACCTGGAGGGTTTGCCGGCGGAGCAGCGAGCGCCGTTTTTGCAGCAGTTGGGACCGTTGTATTTGAGTGTGGCGGAGTTTCGGGAAGCATTGCGCGTATTCAAGCAAGCGGCCACGATCGATCCCACGGACGAAGAAGCACGCATCATCTGGTTCG
>JAGQPD010000837.1 GCA_020426865.1 Planctomycetales bacterium | reverse complement strand
GTCTTGCCCGGGTTTGGGGTCTTTGGTGTCGGTGGAATTCTGTTGGTACTGGCGTCATTGATCTTGGCGAGTCAGACGTTTGTCTTGCCGCAGAATGAATATCAGATGCGGCAGATCCCGTTGTCGATTTTCCCGGTGCTGGCGGCGATGGCAGGATTGGGGTCGGGGATGTTTGTGTTGCGAAAGTACATAGATCGAGCGCCGCTGCTGAAGCGAATTATGTTGAACCCGCCGGTCGGTGAGCAGTTGGAGAATATTTCGCGACGGGAGTCACTCGTGTCGTGGACGCACTTGATCGGAAAGACGGGGGTTGCGGTAACCCGTTTGTCCCCCTCCGGCAAGGCACGATTCGATGACGATCAAATCGTGGCTGTGATTAGCGACGGTGAGTTAATCCCCCTGGGGCACAGTGTGACGGTTGTTGAAGTGCAGGGAAATCGAGTTGTTGTACAAGCGGCTAGTGAAAGGGAATCATGACACCTCTGTTGTGGGCGATTGTACTGCTGCTGCTCGGGATCCTGATCCTGGCACTGGAGGCCTTTATTCCCTCGGCCGGGATCTTGGGATTGTTATCGGCGTCGGCCGTGATTTCTTCCGTGTTCCTGGTCTATTACTATTACGACCTCGCGTCGGGCACCATTTTTTTTGCGGTCGCTGTGGGAGTGATCGGCTTTGCGCTCCATAGTGGGATCCGCTGGTGGCCCCAATCCCCCATGGGACGCAGGATCCTCAATATCCCTCCGCCGGGAGCCGAATTGCCCGCCGATCCGACGGAACAAGATCCGCGGATGGCACTGGTAGGGCGCCGAGGTGTCGCCAAGTCGAAGATGTTACCCAGCGGCGCGATCACGATCGACGGACGCACCTACGATGCCGTGAGCGACGGGCAGGCGATCGACGTGGGTGAGCCGATCGAGGTGCTGATGGTGCGAGGGAACCGAATCGTCGTCAGGAAGTCACGAAACGGTCAACACCCCGCGGTCGCTACCGCAGCGACGGTTGATCCGCGACCAATAGCGCCGACGCAGGCAGGTTCAAAGCCTCTTGACGCGGTCGTCCCTGATCCGTTCGACGAGCCATTGGGTTGACAAGACAACCCTGCTAGGATAGAGATGCGGTTTCGGAGAGATGAATAGGAAGCTTGGCCTAGGAAAAGGTTTGTAGCATCATGCGAACGTTTGGGCAAATACAACAGCAGTTCAGCACCTTCCGTCCCTTGCTGGCGGCGGATGACTTCTGGCAGATGGCCGGAGTCATTCTGATCGTGATGCTGTTGCTGATCTTTTTGGTTGCGTTTGGTGTCTTTTACAGCTATTTCCGCCTGTGGATCCAGTCGGTGACGACCGGTGCTGGAATTACGATTTGGGATTTGATCGGGATGACATTTCGTCGCGTCAATCCGTCGTTGATTGTGCGGAGTAAGGTGATGGCGGTTCAGGCCGGATTGGGCGAGGAAACTGGGATCACGAGTAAGGTGCTTGAATCGCATTATTTGTCACGAGGCAATGTGCCGCTAGTGATTCGTGCGATGATCGCGGCCGCCAAGGCCAAGACGATCAATCTGACCTTCGAGAAAGCGCGGGCGATTGATCTGGCCGGACGGAACGTATTGGAAGCGGTTCAGACCAGCGTCTATCCAAAAGTGATTGACTGCCCTGCCAAGAATTCTGGCCGACCGCATCTGGATGCTGTGGCGAAAGATGGAATCCAGCTCAAAGTGAACGCTCGCGTGACCGTCCGCGCCAACATCGAGCGGTTGATCGGTGGTGCGACGGAGGAAACGATTGTTGCTCGAGTGGGTGAAGGAATCGTCAGCGCCATTGGATCCGCTTCGTCGCACAAAGACGTGCTGGAGAATCCCGACTTGATTTCCAAGGCCGTCCTTTCCCGGCGATTGGATTCACAGACAGCGTTCGAAATTGTTTCCATCGATATCGCTGATATCGACGTGGGTGACAATATCGGCGCTCGGTTGCAGGCCGATCAGGCCGAGGCTGACACCAGAGTGGCACGTGCCAGGGCCGAAGGACGTCGTGCCATGGCGGCTGCCGCCGAACAAGAAATGACGGCCAAGGTGGAAGAGAGCCGGGCGGCACTGGTGGAAGCGGAGTCCGAAGTGCCGAAGGCGATTGCTGAGGCGTTTCGCGGGGGACAGTTGGGGATTTTGGATTACTACCAATTGCGTAATGTGCAGGCCGATACCGAAATGCGCAAGTCCATTGCCGGCACTGGGAACAAAACCGGCTGACCCTTAAGGCCGCGTGTTCCCGTCATGTGGCTTCAGGTGATTTCATGGCAACCGACTATGTGCTCAATGACTATGTGCTCCACGCTCCGATCCTGTTCGCCGACCTTGGCGATTGGATCCGCGTGATTATCTTTATCGTCTTTATCGTCGCTCCCATCGTGACGCAGGTGATGAAAGGGGCGAACAAGCAGGCCGGCGGCGGGAATCGAGCTGGTGGGCCTGGTGGGCCTGGTGG
>JAGQPD010000836.1 GCA_020426865.1 Planctomycetales bacterium | reverse complement strand
CACTTGTAATTTGGTGGCTTGTTCCAGAGCAGGAAGACAAGTCGAAAAAGCGACTTCCAGGTGGCGTGACGATTCTCGATCGAAGTTGGGGCGAAGTTGCGCCGGCCAGTGCGGGGTTGGAGGCGACTGTTCTTCGGCGGCAAGTTGTAAACTGCGGTAGTGGCGATTGGTGTATCATCCACGGGCGTTCGGTTCCTCGGGTTGACGCGTACGCGACGTAAGGAGATGGGCATGTGGCGCTACGTTTGGCTGGCTGGTCTATTGGTTGTAACTTTGCTGTACGCGTTATGGCGGACGACATTCCAAGCGGTCGATCCGCGGTTGTTGCTAAGTCCGCCGTCTGCCCCCATGCCGACGCCGGCCGCGTTGTCACAAATCGGCGAGATCGACGTCCGCGACATGCCCTTCGATAAGGCCGTCAAAGCGTTGGCCCAGCGATACGGATTTGAGGTTGAGTTTGATTGGCCGACGCTTTCGCCGAATCAGTCCTATAAATATGACAAGCCGGTGACATTGACCTTAAACGGCGTTACTGTGCGATCGGTATTGAATAACCTGATCCGCCAATCAGAGTATGAGTTCGTCGTTGCCACGGTCCGAAATGGATCGGTCGTGTTAACGATCAATGATGAATTGGATACCAACAAAGCGTATTGGGAAACTCGTCTCTACCCACCGTTGAACGACTGTTGGTCCATTCAGACGATGGCGGAGTGTGAGCGCCATGAGTGGTTTAGCGGGCATGGCGGCGCGTGTGAACTTGTCTCCGGGACTCCGGAATTTCATGAGACTGTTGAATTGATTCGCCAGCACTTAGATCGGCAAGTCGCTGGAGACCACGGTGCGTATTCGACGGAGCCAATTTACCTGGACGGGCCTTCTCAGCCAGGAAATGCTCGTATTCGGGAAGTCTTGGATACGCCGGTCGATCTTCACGTGAATGACATGAGTCTCTCGGATCTAGCCAACATGCTTGCAAGCCGTTACCGCATCCCAGTGTTGTTCAATTCGCGGCGGTGGTCGGGAGATCCCCATACGAATCGAATGAACGGGCGATTTCAAGGCGTTTCGCTTCGGACGGCTTTGGAAATGCTTTTGGCGGAAGGGGGTGGCGAATATGCGATATGCGATGAGGCACTGTGGTTAACCGTCGGCAAAACCGAGTCGACTCGCGTTATTTACCCCGTAAAGGATCTTGTGTCGTATCTGTCGACTCGACCTTTTCTCAAGAACTCGCGCACGACAACCGCTCAGGACGTGCTGCGTGCTGTTGGCGCACCGAAGAACTTGTTCACGCGCCGCGGACTAAACTCTGCAAGGGTGGGGATGGGAGGCGGTATCGATGTTCCCAGCGAGTTGGATGCGTATCTCGAGTGGAGTTTACGCGATTCGGATTCGTTTGGGATTGTTGCCTGTAGTGAGAGCCAGCACGCGAGAATACGTCGGGGTTTGGAAGTATTGCGACGAGAAATGGTCGCTCGTCCGAACGGCTCGAGTGAAAGTGAGCGCTTAAGTCCGCTGAGCGAGGCATTGCACCAATCGGTCGTGCTGGAAGCTGATGAGTCGATTGTGGACTTCGGTCATCGATTAGCTCGGGAATTCGGGGTCAGCGTGTGCGTTCATGATCGATACTTGGCAGGGCGAAAGATTCAGGGACGCGCCCCACCTGGGACCTTGAAAAGTTCTATCGACCATTTGTTGCAGGACAGCGGCTTTCTAGCAGTTGCGGTTGGGGACGTGTTGTTGATCTCGTCGACGGAAAATCGGGCTCGCAATGTCATTGACTGTTACCGTCTGGCGTTGGCGGGAAGTGGAGCCATGAACGATTATCTCGGATCCATATTCGTTGTGGCTTGCGGTGACCTTGTTGGAAGCCGATGTGAAA
>JAGQPD010000835.1 GCA_020426865.1 Planctomycetales bacterium | reverse complement strand
GACCAATCGGTCTGCGCCGCGAACGTACAAGAGACCTTCCGCGATTATCGGAGCAGCCCAGGCAGGTCGGCGGAGCAGCCGCAGTTCGGAAGGGACGACGGCGTCTGTGCGTGTCGGGGCGAATCGGGCGATTTGCTCATAGGCCTCCGGGTTGGCGCGCAGCAGATACAAAGTTCCGTCTTCGCTCAAACAAATCAGGCGGTCTTCGACCAGCAGCAGCGAGCAGCGGCGCATTTCTGGTTGGCTCCAACGGACCTTGCCTGTCTTCCATTCCACGCAGCGAAGTTCCGCATTCCCTTCATGCCGCCCACTCGAGGCATAGACAAATCCGTCGTGATACACACCTGTGTTCCAATGGGTCTGCAGTGACTTCGAGCGTCTTGCTTGTCCATCTTGCCAGATGACTTGAGGTGGCTGTTGATCGAATTGCAGCAAGCACGTACCGGGACCGTAGGTTTCCGAGATCAACACTTGATTGTCGACCACAATGGGGACACTGGCGTTGACGCTTTCCAAACTCGATGCGCGCCACGGGAACTCAAAGTCAACCCGCCCCTGCTGGGGATGAAACACCACGAGGCCACCGCGTGCAAAGGCGAAGCACCAACGACGGTTTTGCCAAGTCGCAACACGCAATGACGCGTAACTGGCCAATTGGTCGGTGATCGAATATCGTACCTTTCCGTTGATTTTGTCGAACGCGACGATGCCGCTGCCATTTCCCTTGACGCGATCCAGTTGATCCGGGCCGAATCGGCCACGCTGCCCATCCGGGCTTCCGCCCACCATGACGATCAGCAGGTCGCCATCAACTACGGGTGTGCTGCCGACGCCGAAAAAGTTCTGCACGACGCCAAAATGTTCCGCGGTATCGATGTGCCATCTCCGCCGGCCATCTTCCACATTGACGCAGTGCAATTCACCTTCGGCACCAAAAACGTACACGCGGTCGCCGTCGACGACCGGCGACGTGCGAGGGCCATTGTCATAGCGGTAAGCATCCTCATAATCACTAGGATAAGTGTAGCTCCAGAGCTCCGTTCCGGTCTCACTGTTGAATGCTCGCAGTCGGGCTTCCTCACCTGTTCGATCAAATTGGAAGCAGCGGCCACGGCTTACTGAGCAGATGCCGTAACCGGTGCCTAATTCGACCTGCCAGCGGATTGTCGGAGGAGCCTGATCCCACGCGAGATAAAGTCCCTGTTCACGTGATGTGCCATCCTGCCGCGGGCCGAGGAAAATGGGCCAGTCCTCGCCGTCACGGTAGGTCCTTAGGTCGGGTGGCAATTCGGCCGGCGCGGAACTAGCGGGGCTTGCGGTGGGGGCGACCTGCGATTTCACGATGGGGGCGGTGCCCAGCCAGCTCGATATGGCGGCAACTAACAGCGTGAGTTTCCGCGGAGCGAGAAGAAGACGTTTGGGTCTTCGGATCGGCACGCATTCCAACACGTGGTCGATCGCAACCGCGAGATCCGCTAAGATGATTAAGATCATGTTCGATATCGCCATGCAATAGTACGGGTTTGGGCAACAGGTGCGATTGTCGCGTCACGCACTTGGTTGGTCAAGTCGCGTGCGACCGACGGTGGCAACAATCGACGCTGAATACCTCGAACCACATAGTATTGCCAACAACCATCGCCGGCGGCGTGCCGGCAGGCCCTCTTCGCGACCCGTGCCAGCAGTATACCCGTGCCAGCAGTATGTTAGAGATCAACGACCAACTACGCATCCCATTGCGTGAATTCGACTTTCAATTCGCGCGCAGTTCCGGCCCCGGGGGGCAGAACGTCAACAAGGTGAATTCCAAAGCAACGTTGCGGTGGCTCGTCGGAGAGAATACGAGCTTGCCAGAAGGAGTGCGGGAACGATTTGTGCAACGGTACCGTCATCGCCTGACGAAGGAAGGCGAATTACTGATCAGTAGCCAACGGTTCCGTGACCGAGGCCGAAATGTGGCCGACTGCCTGAACAAACTGCGTCAACTCGTCGCGGATGTGGCCGACGCGCCGAAAAAACGCAAACCAACCAAACCGAGTGCTGGGTCACAGCGGCGGCGACGAGAAGACAAGACCGCGGTCAGCCGCAAGAAGAACCTCCGCCGACCACCCTCGCTGTCAGATGATTAGCTCCTTCCCCGCAGGCGACAACTCCCCCGTGATCGCGGCGAGAATACCCGTGGTAAAAACGCCGCCAATCATGGTATGATGTAGTCATTCACGGCTTCCGCATATCGATGACCGCTCGACACACTCATACGAGCGAATTCCAAGTCGTCGTGCACCGTGAGCGGGGAATCATCAGCAATCGACTTCGAACCGTTGGATGGGACAAGCTTGGCAAACCACCTGGATGACCTATTGCGTGACTGGCCGTACGAACCTGATACGGTGAGCGTTCGGCTGGTCGAATGTGCCGACGGGCGGGACGTCATTCAAATGCGGATCGAAATGGGCATCCTGCAGTTAGAAGCGACCGGACGACCCGATGGCATCCGACCGCAAGGTCGCGCTACCTATCTCGAGTACCTGCACGACCTTGAAGCCGATGAGGGCGATGCGTTTCCCCTGGACGACGAACAGTGCCAGGAATGTGACCGCGAATTCGTGCAGTTTTATCACCGCCGCGTCTGTTGGCTCGCCCTGCAGGAATATGAACGAGCCATCAAAGACGCGGATCATACGCTGGCGCTTATGGACATGTGCAGTCGACATTCTCCCAGTGAAGAGTGGACACTTTCGCATGAACAATATCGGCCTTTCGTGCTCTACCATCGTATCCAGGCAGACGCGATGGCAAATTTGCTCAACGAAGATGCCGAGGCCGCGATCCAAGCCATCAATCGGGGCTTGGACGATATTCGCCGCTTCTTCACGACGCACGAGATCGAAGACCGATTCGACGACGACGACCTCGTCCGGCGTTTGATTGAACTTCGTGAGTCTCTGCGTGAACAGTTTGACGTCGGCAAAACGCTACAGGAACAATTGGCCGAAGCCATTGCCGACGAACAGTACGAGCTGGCGGCGCGCCTTCGCGATGAACTTCGCAATAACGACAAGAAGCGTTAAACGCGAGATTTCAGGTCTGCTAGCGAAGAATTTCCCGTTTTTTACCTGCGGCTCGGTAAAAAGGTAAACCAAGTGTCCCGGTCGCAGCTCCCTTGCCTCGCCGACTTCACCGCAACTTCTGCAGTCTTTTGGCCGATTTTACTGTTTTCTCGAGTTTGGCACGGCGACTGCTCAAGGGTCGTACGTACGAAACGGTACAGGCCTCTTCACGGAACAGGGCTTTGTCGGATTTCGCAACTCATCTCGACGACAAAGGAGTGCGTTATGCTCGTTCTTACTCGCAAAGTGGAAGAAACCATCACGATCGGCGACAACATCACGATAAGGGTCATCCGCATCCGCGACAACACGGTACGGATTGGGATCGATGCCCCCAAGCACGTCCACATCTTGCGGGGAGAACTGGATGTCGATCGGAAATCTCGGACAGGCAATACGGTAGAGCGTGCAAACGACACCGACGATGGCAACAACGAGGGTGGCCATCCGTCGTGCTGTAGCGAGCGTGCGGGAGTCAATGTCGACGCCGGTGCCAACGAGGGGCCAGCACCTGGCTGCACGGCGGAGGACGAAACAGCACGCTTGGCCCGCGGCACATCGACGCTCGCGGTACTCGCAGCCCGCCGACTACGGCGCCGGCGTCACCGTGTTTCGTAACCCGGCAGGCGGATATTTTCTGCACGCTCGTCGCGTGCTTCTCTGGTGGCTCGGGAATCCAGGAGGTGTTCGCGCAAAATGCGCCGCACCTCCAGGATGACCAAAGGCTTGCGATGCACATTCACGTGATCCGAGGTCACTACCGTTTCCGAAACGGCTGATGGCAGAGCGGCACTTTGTCGCGTGACCACACCGTCGGAACCTCTGGCCACACGACCAATCATCCGATGACCATCCACTTCGGCGACGATGTTGTGTTGTGTCAACCAAGGGGGCCGGGGCTGTTGCATCAACACCGGAAGAATGGGCGAACTCACCGCTAGCGAGTCAACTGCGGTGGTTTGCCTCAACAGGCTGGTTGGTGCAAACGATTCGGGGTTGTCGCGTACCAATTCGCCGACACTCTGTTCCAACCTTTCCGGGACCGCGATCAGCTTGCGGCTCAACCACTGCGTGGCCGAATTGGAAAAGTTGCTACCGGCATGTGGCGTGGCGATGGTGACCAGGCGTCGGATGGATGGGTTAGCGTGGAAATAGAACATCTCGCGCAATCGCTGCTTCATCGCGTCACTCGCCTGCAGCGTATCGAGCTGGCGATCGCTTACCAGCTGCCAAAACGCGTCACCGCTGTCGATGGTTTGCATGTGTCCCAGCAGTCCCCCCATGCTGTGACCAACCACAACCATATTGTCCATGGCTGGAATTTGATGACCAGGGTCAAGTGTGTGTCGGACTCGCGCCAGCTCCGAACGCAGATTTGTGGCGTTGATCCAAAACGGTGTCCCGGTGGGATAAAGATAAAACCAGAACTGATAGTTTTGGCGAATGTCGGGGGAGCCACGCAAATCATTGAACATTTCCATCCATGTGACAAGGCTCGAGTAGAAACCGTGCACCATTACCACCGGGATTTTTCGTGCGTCATACGGCTCCAGCAAATACAGCCCGCTCACCGCGTAACTCGATTCCACATCCCGCAGACCACGCATCGGCGCGTTGGCCTTTTTGAACATCGGATTATCGAGGGAATACGCCAGAGGCGTCGTAAGATCGGTTTGCAGTGGGACGAGTCGGCCGTGCACGTCGATATCGGACGCAGTTAGCGGGTCATGCAATTCCAAGATGCAAGAAAAATGATCGCCCGTCGCCACCGGACCAGCGGCACCGGAGGTTTCGATTCGCAAAAATGCCGTCACCGGATAACTCATTCCGGGTGGATAGAATTGGGCCGCCGGATCTTGGCCGTCGGACTTGTAGGCGGCGATCATCGGCACCCCCAAACCGTAGGTCTTGTATTGATTGGCCAGTTCTTCGACCTTGTAGTCCGACACGAAACTGAGAGTGTCGAAGTGTTCCTCCTGCCAGGTCCCACGCGAGGCCACCGAGACCGAGAAGTTCTGGTGCTCCGAACGGAAGCTCATCGTTCCCCCCGCACGCAACTCGCCCGACGCCTGTACCGCTCGCAACGTGCTCTCCAACGACTGGTTGTAGACGTCACACGCACGGCGGAATTGCGGGTCATACGGATTACGCGCGCGGTCCAATTCGGGTGAGAACAGATAGAAATAGGAATTGGCAAGCGCCGTGAAGTAGAAACTGCCGGCGCGCACCGAGTCTCCCGCCGCCTCCGCGCGCTGAGCACTAAGGTATGCCAACTCGGCGATCGCGTATACGTTCTCGGCCGTCGGTTCCCGCTGGGCAATATCCAACGCCGCTTCGATCAGCTGATCGGCCGGCTCATCCAGCGCCTCGACCAAACCGTATCGCCGCAGGAACTGCATCGTGCGGTCGGTTGGCTTGGGGCCCCGATAGGAATCCAGCTGCAATACACTCGACAACGCATTAGCCGGCTTGCTACGATGACGAGCCCATTGACTTGAGCTGCATCCGGTCAGCATCGCGAGGATACATCCGACGATGAACCACCTGGTAAAGCAACGACCCACACCGAGCCCACGACCGATAACCCACCGATGTCGGCATCGGGCTGGGCACCGGACGCCGACGTGTATCCGGTATCGGACATCAAGTTGACAATCGCTGGTCATATTGCGGAATAGACTTTCGGCAGTTTCCGTTGGTCGCACGTCAAAACAGTTCGGGCAGACATGATGGGTAGCACGTCATCGAGCCACAGGGCCTTACCCAACATCCCGACCTGCGCGCGGTATGGGAGCCGAACGATAGGGCGGAAGCCCCATGGAAGTCAACGGCGATTACGGATGACAGAGATGACAGAACTACTTGCTTTGATAGCACCATCGCGATCGATGATTCAGCCGGTCCGCCGTGTGCCATTGGGATCGACTTGCCAGACCTGTCGGGACTCGGCGTCGATGGCGGTAAGCCACTTTCCGCCAAAGCAATACGTATCGATGCACAGCAAATGCCCGAGATCGAGGACATCGCCACTGACCTGCGGTGTATGCCCGACCAAGGCGACCTTGCCGTTCTGGTGAGGTCCGGGAATCTGATGTGTGAGATGTTGCCAAAGCAGCACATGATCACGTTGATCGGATAAGTCGTGTAACGGATCGTAGTTGGCATGCACAAAGAAGTGCCGATCGGTTTCGTAGTAACGATGGCACTGGCCAAAGAAGTCCATGTGCGCGTCCGGGACATTGTCGAGGCTACCGCCGTAGCTGCGGAGTGTCGAGTCTCCCCCACAGGCTAACCAAAACGGCAATTCTGCTCGGTGATAGTACGTGGCGAGCATCATCCATTCGTGATTTCCCAGCAGGGGGATGAGCCGGCACGATCGCTGCAATTGCAACAGGCAATCGACGACCCCGGCTGGTTGCGGCCCACGGTCGACGTAGTCACCAAGAGACACAATAGTGTCACACGCTGCTGGATCGATCCATTCGAGCAAGGATCGGAGGGCGGTATCATGTCCGTGAATATCGCCGATGGCAATCAGTCGCGGAGGTTGCGTCATGGCATCACGAGCGGTGGCTAGTTTGTCGACACGTCGTCGGGGAATTCGTGAATTCCCAAGGTCGCTTTCCAAAAAGTACGTCCCACCGATTGAACAGCCGTTCTCCAGAGGTTGCTCGTATCAGCGGCAAATACCTGTTCC
>JAGQPD010000834.1 GCA_020426865.1 Planctomycetales bacterium | reverse complement strand
AGCCAGAGGATTGAACCAATGGAGAAGCGCCACGCAACTAGCGATCAATAGCTTTACGATGTCGTGCCGCTCAAGATGTGATAGTTCGTGTCGAAGTATGGTCCGTCGCTGCATTTCTGACAAAGATCCCCACATCTTGTGCGGCACGACAATGCGGTGTCCGGTCGGATGCCAGTAGAGCACGGGGCCAATGTTGGCGCTAACATGAATGTTAACATGCCTTCGAATACCATGTGTACGGCAGAGGTCGGATGCTTCGCTATTCCACATGGCAATATCACATCGGGGGCATTCAGCTATCCGGAGGAAGTGACAATAGGCCATCACCCATCGAACGAGAATGATCACGATTCCAAGAAGCCAAGCTGTTGCTGCTGTGCTCGATAGGTATCCCAGCCATTCCCGTGGCGCACCTTCGTGCGATGCGACGTGAGGCTCGGGATGTGCTGTTCGATCGACACCCGTCGCAACGGGAGACGTCGTATTCACGGTCGGCACTCCATTCAATACGGGGGCAATGGCCTTAGTTGTCGACAATTGGATGGGAACTTGCAGAAAAACTATTCCTTGCGTCAAAACCAGTCCCCATAAAAGACAGTAGGCGCGGGACGAACGAGGCCGGAAAATCACGATAATGGTCTGCGCGACGACCACCGCCCCCAACAAAAAGGTGGATGTTGCCAGCAAACGACCGATGATGAAGCCAATCCACTCATTCATTTCTTTTCCTCCGAATCGACGCACTGTTCTGAAGTTTTCTGACGTTCCGCTTCGGCGATTAGGCGCTTGAGTTCCGCGATTTCTTGTTCTCCGAGCGAGCGATCCTTGACCAAGTGCCGAACCAATGGCAACACGCGTCCCTGACTTACTCTTGCCAAAAGAAGATCAAGGTCGGAAGTCGCCACGTCCTCAGCCTTAATCGCCGCGGCGTATTTGGCCGGTTTAGTGCGGGAACGCTTGACAATTCCCTTCTTCACCAATCGATTCAGCCGTGTCTGTACGGTTGTGTAACCCGGTTTCCCACTTAGCGCACGCTGGGCCTGGACAATTGTGACGCCGTCTTCTCGCCACAACATCTCCAGTATTTCTAGTTCGCTGGCCAGCAGTCGAGGCACGTTTTTTCTTGCCATTCTACGCTCCTGCTACTACGTGTGTAGTAGGCAATATATGACAGGTGTCATAGATGTCAAGACGAGATCCCGCAGAAAAGCAAGTAAGGTTTGTTTTCGCCTCACTCCATCCGAGGTCGGCAAAAGCGTGGTGAAAAGTTGGGAGTTTCTACACAAAGGTACGTAATCCGCCACAGTGATCGAGACCTGCGGCCGCGACGTTCGGGGGGGACGATTGGTCGACGATGATAGCGTCAGACTGGCGAATGGGTGTTTCCGAGTGTATGCGGAAATGCTCTTGCTTAGCGCCGTTGCCATCTAATTAATTCGACGCACCAGTTGACACGCGGGTGAGGTATGGATACCATCATCTAAAGAATTAAAATGAACGGCGCCGAACAAGAGTTCCTGGGCCGCTCAGCGATACAATTCGATCACCCGAAGAATCCTCTTAAATCGGAAAATAATGGCACGTCCCGAATCTTCGCATCCGACGGAACTGGAACTTGATATCCTCAAAATCCTCTGGCAAGAATCACCACTTCCCGTGCGTGATGTGCGCGCAAGGTTGGAGTCCGATGCCGGGCGCACGCTCGCCCATAGCAGTGTGATCACAATGTTAAACATCATGCATCGCAAGAGATATGTCAAACGGCGAACGGTAAACAATGCGTTTCTGTTTTCGCCGAACGTCAAAAAGGGAAGCGTGGCGGGACAAATGATGGAGGATCTCCTCAGGCGAGCTTTTGATGGTTCGGCAACGGCGATGATGCTTAGTCTTATAGAGTCGCGTGACTTGGACGCAACCGAACTCGCTGAGTTGCGTCAAATGATCAACCGCAAGAGTAAGGAACAGCGTCGATGATCCTTCAGGCCTGGGTTATGTGGGACCTCCCTGCTCGCGTCTGCATTGCTTTGATCCACTCGCTCTGGCAGGTTGCCATATTGGTTGCAATCGTGTGGCTGTTGGATCGCCTGCGCGGTGATCGCAACGTCGCGCGCGCCTACGGTTATCATGTCGGGGCGCTTCTCCTGAGTCTTGGCTGCTTGGCAGTGACATTTACGTTGACAGAGCCCCATCCAGACGCGTTACAGGCAACTATGACGGTTCCGACGAACTCCGTCGCGATCCTCCCTGCGAATACAACGGAAAGCCCCCAAGAATCGTTACACGAATCTCGGGTGACAGGCGATGACATTCACGAGCCCGCCGCTAGCGAGGTCATATCGCAACAGGCGTATTCGAATGCCGCTGTAGGCGGTGGGCAAATGAGAGTATCATTGAGGCGGCAGACCGTTCCGTGGCTTGCCGGAAGTTATGGAGTGGGCGTGCTGGCTATGCTTATTCGGCTCACGATCGGTATTGTGAGCGCGGAACGCCTCCGCCGCCAAAGTCGCCCCATCGACGACGGACGATTGGCGGGAATCCTGAATCGACTTGCCGATACATGGTCGCTACGAATCGTACCGAACCTCGCAAGTACAGAGCAAATCGTGATGCCCACCGTGGTGGGCTTATTCAAACCCACGATCCTAATTCCCATGTCGGCGATCACAGGCCTTTCAGCGGACCAAGTGGAAATGATTGTTGCGCACGAGCTAGCGCACGTGTGGCGTTACGACATGTGGATAAACCTGCTGCAGCGGCTCGCCGAGGCACTGTTGTTTTTCAATCCGGGATTGTGGCTGCTAAGCCGTCGGATCAGTCGATTGCGTGAGTACTGCTGCGACGAATTGGCCTGCGGCGGTCCCCCACAAATCAATGTGGAATCACACCTGCGTTACGCGGAGGCTCTGCTACTGGTGGTCGAACGGTCTCAAACCGCGTCGATTCGCCGATCGCAAATTGTCGGGTTGGGGGCTGCCGGCCGCTCGCCGACAGAGTTGCGACGACGCATTGCACGGTTGGTCGGAGAGCCGCTGTGCGAACCACTACGACTGTCGTGGGGGATGTTGCTGCCGTTGTTGCTGGTGGCCGTTTTCATGATCGCCCAGCCGCTGCTGAGCTCCCGTGCCCAAGAGGCCGCTCCAGGCGCTGGCAGGAATTTCCGTTTGCAGGTCGTCGGTCCCGACGGGGAATCGATCCCTTCCGTCGAGGTCGAAGTTCGTTCAACTCCTGGACTTCGCCCGGCGCAGGTCGTTACCGGTAAGTGGCTGCGCGACAGCCCTACCGCGGTGTTTGTCTCGAGTGATGAACAGGGTCCGCTAACCCTTAAGTTCGACGAGCCTCCCACCCGGTTAGTACTAATAGTAAAGAGACCTGGCTACGGACCTTACTACGCCGAATGGGATTCTACCAACTATGCGGAAGCATTGCCCGGGCAATTTGAAATGCAATTGGACGAGGCCTGGACTGTGGGGGGAATTGTCACCGACGAGCAAGGCGTTGCCGTTCGGGGCGCGAGAATCCTTCCTTACATCAAATATAAGCTGCGGCCTGGACGTCGTGGTCAAATGGAAGTAGATGAGTGGGTCGAAACGCTGGCTGACGGTTCGTGGCGATTCGAGTGTGTCCCAATATCGATGAATTCCGTGACGATTGAGTCAATACACACCGATTACCAAACAAAAAGGGAGTCGCTACCGCGGGACATCTATGGCCTGTCGCCGGAAAAACCACGCCTCGCAAGGATGGAATTGAGCAAAGGGCTCAGCGTAACGGGTACGGTGTCCGATTTGATGGGTGCGCCCATCGAAGGAGCCCTCGTCCGAGCCAAGTTCATGAACGACATCCGAAGTGCAACGACAGACAAAAGCGGTGTTTACCGCTTGAATGGCTGTCAACAAACGTCTGCGAGGTTCGTAGTTTCCGCGAGAGGCAAAGCACGCGAAATGCAGATTGCCGACGTCAACACCGGCATGGGAGCGGTCGATTTTGTGATGAAGCCTGGCGGTACGGTCCGCGTGCACGTCGTTGACGAGAATGGTAAAGGAATTCCCCACGCGCGAATCGTCTTCCACGATTGGCATGGTGGTGGTTATGATCTTTTTGAATTCGACGATGTCAACCAGTACGCGGACGAAAACGGTGTATGGCAATGGAACGATGCGCCGCTCGACGAATTTCAAGTCGATATTTGTCGTCCGGGTGGGATGCAGCTTTCGAATCAAACGATAGTCGCCCGCGAGGAAGAGTATGTCTTTTCGCCGCCTCGTGCCTTGGTCGTATCGGGTACGGTCGTCGACATCGACACAGGTCTGCCGATCAAGAACTTTCATGTCACGACTCGTCTTCGATTTGAAGAGCCAAGCACACACAGGAACTGGATTCCTTACCAGAGTTTCGACGCCACCGACGGGAAGTATCGCGTCCGGATGACCGATGGCGATCAACCTTATTCTGTGCGCATCGAGGCACAAGGATATCAAGCAGCCTCCTCACGCGTTATCACGCGTGACGAAGGAGAAGTGGCCATCGACTTCGAACTTCGTCGCACGTCGGAAATCGCCGCCACGATTGTGACTCCAAGCGGGGTCCCAGCTGGGGGCGCAAAGATCGCGTTGGGAGTGGCGGGCTCACACATCTTTCTTGATGCCGGAGATATCAATGACGCGTTAACGTCTGCAAAAAAACTTCAAGCAGACTCCAGTGGCCGCGTCCGTTATCCAGATCCGGGTGCACCGTTTCAACTCGTCATTTTGCACGAGACCGGATTTGCGCATCTGAAGTCAAGCGACGGTCCGTTGGCGGACCGAATTACGCTGACGCCCTGGGCGCGGGTCGAGGGCGCATTCCGAGTTGGTGCGGACCCCGTTTCCAACGTCGTCCTTTCTTTACGGGATGGGGGAATTCGTTCATCTTTTGCTGACGAGCCCCATATTGTCACCAGGCATGAGGTGACGACGGGTGGAGATGGGAAGTTCGTCTTCGATCGGATGTTTCCCGGGAAAGGACGGATTGGCCGCTTGCTTGATTGGCCAAACGGCGATGCTGCCACGGAGGTGACTTCGTCCGAAAAAGTTCCAGCAGAGTTTATCGCCGGAAGAACTACCCGTCTTGACCTGGGAGGAGTCGGTCGTCCCGTTATCGGCACGCTGGTGCGTCCCCACGGTGTCCGGGAGAACGTTGATTGGCGTTTCGCTATGGTCCAAGCAATGGGGGTTGTCGATCGTCCGGCTGCACCCGTTCCACCTGCAGACGTTCAGAACGATCCTGAGGCGTATGATTCGTGGTGGAAAGAATGGCAGAAGACGACCGAGGGTAAGGCATGGTTGGCAAATCACGAGCGATTGCGATTTGAGGCGCCCTTCATTCAAGCAAGTGTCGATCGGGACGGTCGCTTCCGCATGGATGATGTGCCGTCGGGTGAATACAATTTAGTCGTCGGCTTCGTCATGTGGCGTCAGGGCGGCCAGTTTACAAGTCGTTTCAGGGTACCCCCGATCGAAGGAGGGCGATCGGAAGTTGCCTTGGACTTGGGGGTACTTCAACTCGAATAGGCCGATCTGCCAACGCTCCTCAGTGACAATGACAATGCCGCTCTAGATCAGACGAACAGGCTGCGAGCTGGAAATCAAACCGTGGCATTCGCCCTAAAATCACATCTCTGTTGCCTTGGAACGTCCGATAACGGGAAGTACGTGCGGATGCGTGTCGGTCTACTGACAGTCAAGACTTTTTGGGATTCGCCCGCTGACGCAC
>JAGQPD010000833.1 GCA_020426865.1 Planctomycetales bacterium | reverse complement strand
GGTCGTGCGAGGCAGTAAGTGATGAGGCTTTGAGGTCAAGCGAACGGTCGCGCCAACCATCGCGGCGTCGATCGGGACTATGGCAGCGGTGTCATCCGATAGAGACCGGCTCCGTGAAGGGGAAGCTCGCGACTGAATGAACCGTTGAACTTACCCAAGTCTTTGCGCGCCCAAAGGTCACGCACGACGACATTTCCGCCGAGACCAAGCTCTTGAAACTTAACGGAAACGGCGCTGACGTCTGCCACGGACTGGTCACCCTTGACCACAAGGACACCGAATTGGACCGATCCTTTGGCTGTCAACACACCTTTGGCAACGAACGTTTCATAACCGGCGGGCAAGTCGTAGATGATGGTCGAATTGGCGTGAGTGCCAATTCCGTGCACTTCTTTGCCGTCGACCAACAATGGACGACTTTCGCAGGTTCGATTGACCTGCACATTGCCCCACCCTGCCGTGGCATAACGCCATTTCAGCTCGGTAAGGTTCAAATCGCCCGCCGGACCGCGCAGCTGGGGATCGACCCACACGGCATGGTCCCAGGAAAACCCGTCACCACCATCCGTGACGAACAGCACAAGCTGCTTGCCGCCATCAACGGCAACAGCGACTTCCTGCGACTGGCCCACGCCCGAAATGACCGGGCTTGCGTAGTCGGCCAATGACAAATCCAAGCCGTCGTCCATGCTCTGGGCATTGAACAACGCCACGTATTTGTCCTTACTCTCAGGAACATCGGCGGACCACACGATAACGTTGTCCTCACGCGACACTTGACGATTGTTGGCACTGTGTTGGTTAACCGCAAGCATTTCGGGGTTCGTAAGCAGTTGCAGCGTAAAGTCATCCAGCCTGGTCATGTCGCCCCCGAAGATCAGGGGTGACCGCGCGATGGCCCAGAGGCTCATCAACGTATACTGTTCGTCGCGAGTAAAGTTGGTCGGGCGATTGAATTCGATCATCCCTAGCGGTAGCATGTCGGCGTCGGGCCAGGCCCCGGGACGCCGGTACGGTTCCCATGCGTACAGACGTTCAAACATCGCGTGCAACAAACCCCAGCGATCCCAGAAATCGTCGGTGATCCGCCAGAGGTTCGCGTGTTGCGAGACGTGCGGACCGGCTTTGACCGGCGTGGCCCCCGGCGAAAGACTCAGGACGATCGGCCGACCACACGTGTCGATGGCCTTGCGCAAGGCTTCGATCTCTGCCTTTTGCACAGCGTCGTAGGGACGCGAAATGTCATCGCATTTGATGTAGTCGACGCCCCACGACGCATACAGTTGAACGATGGAGTCATAGTACGCCTGCCCCCCCGGTACCGTGGCGTCCACGCCGTACATGTCGGGGTTCCAGGGGCACGTCGAGTTGACACGAACGATGTCGCGGGCATGTAGCGTCGTTCCCCATACCGGAGTGTTCTGTTCCACGAACTTGGCCCCGTTGAAACGGCATGCCACAAGTGTAATCCAAACGTGCGAACCGATCGATACGGCAGGGACGCGTGCGGGGACGGCTGTTCGACGTAGGTGCTGCCGGGCTGCATCGACTTGATCCCCTCATCGTTCATGTTGCCAGCGCTGACGAGCTTACGCCGCTGGTGGAGCGTGTGCCCGACGCCGCGAGGGTGTTAATCGAACGGTTCTGGCCAGGCCCACTGTCGATCGTGTTGCCGAAACGGCCGCTCGTGCCGGACATAGTCACGTCCGGTTTGCCAAGCGTCACCGTCCGCTGCCCGTCGCGCTCAATTGCCAAGAAGTGGATCGAGACGGCAGGTGTTCCGATCGCTGCACGAAGTGCCAATCTCTTCTGTTCGGTAGGTCCGACTACAGCACAACACGTCGCGGAGCAATTCGGAGATCAGCTGTCGATTATCCTCGACGGTGGACCGTGCAACGTTGGCGTTGAATCGTCTGTGGTTTCGTTTCTCCATGACCGACCGATGCTACTCCGACCGGCGGAGTCGCTGCGGAAGACATCGAGAGACTAATTGGTCCGCTGATCACAGGAACGAACGAAATCGATCGGCCCATCGCTCCTGGACAACTTCCCCGACACCATTCGCCCTCAACCCCGCTGTTGCTGGCAACCAACGCGCGCCTACAGGTACTTGCCGGTCGTGTTGGACTATTGTCTTTTTTGGCAAGCGTCGGCACGAAGCCGGATTTGTTGAGGTGGATGGTGGGCGACCTTGAGACCGCGAGCGAAAGTGTCACCAGATGCGGTAAAGCGAACCGCGGCCGCGTGTGGACTGACACTCACACACCAGGAGTGCCGGCGCGGAATGCTTTTCTTTGCGTTTCGCCGATAACCGAAGCGGCTAAGGAACTCGTCGCCGCCAGGCGATCACCACCGTCGCTAGGATTACGAAAGGAACATTCGACACTGGCTCAGGAACGCTCCCGGCGATGATAGCAAGATTCGCTGTCTGCTCCCACGCTGCATCGTACACAACGAGGCCTCGATCGCTATCGGATCCGACTCTCAGCCAACCATACCTGTCACCGTTGATCCGAAAACCGAGGAACGCCTGAGTATCTGGAGGAATTGATACGTCCGCGTCTGAGAAATTCCCTTCAGGTCCAATGGTGTGTCCTCGATCCAACAAGGCAAACCCGGTTTCATCGACCATAAACTGCACGTTCGGCAGCGCAAAAATCGCGTTACGACTATCGACGATTCCATATTTCAACGTGCGCATGCGGTCAAGCTCCGCAGCGACTTGCTCCTGCGCGGCACGAACTGTCGTTAGCGCGTTGCGAATATCGGACTCGGTATTCAAGCTGATTTCCGCTAGACTTCCCAGGAATTCCGCCCCCTCGTTGTACCCCAGCGCTGAGGTGCGGATGTTGGGAAAATTGATGCGGGTTGTTTCACCCGATGGGTCGGCAAACTCAAGGGAATGGTCTTCCACGATAATGTCACCTAGATACTTAGGACGATCGTGAATAACGGTCGGACCCACGGTATCGGATGAAACGCGCACAATGGTACCTGCAATAGGCC
>JAGQPD010000832.1 GCA_020426865.1 Planctomycetales bacterium | reverse complement strand
ATAGTCGATAGTCGGGGATATCGGGACGGACGGTAAACCGGTAGATGTGCTGCGGGCTTCCAGCCCCATAGCGGTCGCGTATGGTCAATCGATAGACGCCGTCCTCGGTTGGCGTATGGCGAATCACGACGTCGCTCGCCGCACCGGCTTATCCAGCTTCACTCACCACCTTCCCACTCGGTTCCGTTAACACCACCTCAGGTGCCAGCGGTGAATCGATTCCCGGCGACTCGACCAAGATCACAATCGGCTGTTCTTTGGCGACTGCCAAGGCAAAGCTGTCGATTTGTCGTGGCTCGGTCAAGCATCCGCAGTGACTGCCAGGTACCGGGCACGTAGTACCGGACACCGTGTCATAACGATCGAGGCGGACACGCAATCGCCCCGCAAACCCTGGCGCATGAACCAGGCCCAAACGGGAGGTCGGCGACAAACGAAAGTCGCTGTCGTTTTCCACTTCGCCACTTGTACTGGCCCCGCTGGCTCCCTGTGCGAAGGCAAGCAATCTCGTGCCGCCGGCAATGTTCCATCCTATCGGCGTGACAACGATCTCCCCGCTCCTCTCGACGGTTCCGCCATGCTGATCGTCATGCTCAGGATCTTGCACGATCGAAGGGGTCACATGCGAAATAAACGGACCGGTTGTGATCGTCAATCGATAAACATAGTCATCACCGCCATGGTAGCGGATGCTGGTGTTGGGGTTGGCCGCGAATGCGAACAGGCGAACGTAATAGGTGCCCGATTCGGTCACTTCGTAGACGACTCGCGGATCCAGCCCGACGCAGTCGTGATTCTCCGCCAGTATGTTCCCCTCGCGCGAAACGATCTGCAGAATTGCGTCCATGGGTGATCCTAGCGCCGCATTCGCCTCCAGGGCCGCAATCAACACTTGACCGGCCTGACATTCGACGGCAAATGCGTCCGAATCGCCGTTCTTTTCCAGCAGGCCATTAACGGTGCTCGTTTGACGTTCAAGCTGTTGTGCTTGTTCCAGCGCATCGTTGGGTTCTTGCTCTGATACATCAGCAAGGTTGCCGATCAAGAACGGAACTCGTTCCGAAGCGCCTTCGTCGTTGTACAGTCGAATCCACGCCCGGTCTTGGTTCAGATTTTGCGGAATCTGCAGTTTGAGTTTGCCTTTTTCTTCGAGCGTCCCCACGTGTACCCCTTCCATGTCGACTTGCACCGGCCAAGGGAACTCGCCATGACAGGTCACTGTCACTTCCGTTCCTCGCTGACCTCCCGCAGGTTGCAGGAACGTCAGCTTGGGGGCGTCAGCCGCCGTGGGGATCGCTGCCGTTAGCAGGCCGAGTATCGCGAAGACCGAAGCGCGGACCATGGTTACCCCATCAATTCCGTGATCGGGTGCGGGTCACTCACCAGATGCGTTGGTCGCCCAGTCGGGCTGTAAAGGATCTTGCTGGGGTTGATCCCCAGCTTCAAGTACACGCTAGAGACAAGGTTTTCCGGTGCGTAGACGTTTTCAATCGCCGAATAGCCATGCGAGTCGGTGGCGCCGACAACTTGTCCGCGGGGCGTGCCGCAGCCTGCTACGAGGATCGACATGGCGCTGGACCAATGATCGCGTCCGGGCGTATTGCGGTCGGCAAGTGTCGATATCTGTGGCGTTCGTCCGAATTCGCCCATCACCAGGACGAGTGTCGTATCAAGCAGACCACGTTGGTCGAGATCGTCGATCAAGGCCGCAACGACGTGGTCGAATTCGCGTCCCTTCTTGCGGAACGCCGAAAAGATTTCCGAGTGGTGATCCCAACCGCCGTGGTTGATCGTCACGAACGGCACACCCGCTTCGACCAATCGTCGAGCCAGCAGGGCGCGCTGGCCAAACGAATTTCGTCCGTAGGCATCCCGCACATCGTCCGGTTCGTTCTCGATCGCGAAGGCCTTCTGAGCCGCGGGGGAGGTTACCAGCGACACCGCCTGCTGAAAATTGGCATCCAATCCCAGGACAGGATCTCCGGCGGCGTTCTCGTGATAGCGCGCCATGGTGTCTAATTCATGTCGTAGCTCGCGGCGGCTGAGCGACCTGGCATCTTCCAGCTTCGGCGGCAACGTAACATCGCGTACTCGAAACGAGTCGCTGTTGGGGTCGTCACCGACCACAAAGGGTGCGTGACGTGCCCCCAACAGGTTGGGGCCTCCCGAACGCGTCATCGATGGCAATGAAAAATAGGGTGGCAAGCCATCACGTGCACCTCGCTCCGACGAGACAACGGACCCCATGCTCGGGTGAAAACTGACATACGCCCCACAGCTGACCGGTATCCGTGTCGGCGCCCCGGTCATCATATAATGATTCCCCGCCCCATGGTTGTTTTGATCGTGTCGAACCGAACGCACGATCGTCACCTTGTCGCTAACCGCCGCAAGACGTTCCATGTTTTCCGAGAACAGCATCCCAGGTACCTTGGTCGGAATCGCTGGGAATTCACCGCGGATTTCGACGGGTGCCTCCGGTTTGGGATCAAACGTCTCAAAATGGCTCGGACCGCCATCCAACCAGATCAGGATGCAACTTGTCTGACCTAGTGGCGAATCGGCGGCACCGGCGGACCTCAATCGCAAAGCGTTCACGAATCCGCCGCCGACCAGTGCCCCGAGCCCCAGCTTCAAGCAATCCCGTCGGCGAATTCCTTCGCAGTTTCGATGTACGGCCATTTCGCAGCCTCGCTTTCGTTCAATCGATGAACAAGAATTCGGGGGTATTGATCAGCGCCCAAAACAGATCTTCAACAGCCTTTCGCCTGTCTTCTGCGGATGCGTCCAGATGGGCGATGGCCCTGGTTGTCTCCGTTTCCGTTGGAGGGCGACAGTATGTCACCAAATATGCTTGCCGGACAATATCCGCATTCGCCGCATCGCTCGCAGCGATTCGTGCGGGACGCGCATTGTCTCGAACCAACTTGCGATTCAATTCGGGCGAATTCATCAAGTGCAACACTTGTGGCGTTGTCGAATCGAACGATCGCTCGCACGGAGGGTCCTGATTAGCATCCGGCCGCCCGAAGGTGTCGAGAAACAGCGACGAGGAGCGATGCGTCCATACCTGTGTCGCTCGTGAGCCGGGAGGCATGGCGTCAAATTCCTCTTCCGTATCGAGAACGTCGTTTATGGCGTCGAGCAACACCTCTGCCCGTAATCGTTGACGATAATAGCGGGAGAAATTGCGAATGTCCGATTCATTGCGGTCGTTCGGAACGGAGCTCAACGCAAAGACATGCGACGTCATGATCGTGCGGATCAAATGCTTGATGTCGTAGTTGTGCCGTCGAAAATCTTCGGCCAAGAAATCAAGCAACGGCACGTTGACCGGTGGATTGGTCAGTCGCATGTCGTCAACCGGCTCGACCAACCCTTGCCCCATGATCTCCGCCCACACCCGATTGGCCATGACCTTGGCAAAGAACGGGTTCGTCGATTCGGTCATCCAATTCACAAGCGATTCACGAGGGTCCTCGTCAGCTCCAAACTCCTGTGGATCGCCATGCAGCGTACGGGGTGGAACAGTCTTTCCCGTGCGGCCATGCTTCAATTCGCCCGATTTCTTGGTAAAGATCAGTTCTTCGCCGCCCGATATTGGCGGTGAGAGACCTCCATGATGCCCCACACGAGCGAAGAACGCGGCGAACCCGAAAAAGTCGTCCTGGCTCCATACCTCAAACGGATGATGGTGACACTTGGCACACTCCAGGCGAACTCCCAGGAACAATTGGCTGACCGATGACGCAATCTCGACCGTGTCCGGACGATCGCGGAAAATGACGGTCGCACCATTCTGCCAGGTGCTCCCCTGGGCCGTGATCAACTCGCGAGCAAACTGATCGTACGGCATGTTGCGTCGAAACGCGTCTCGCAGCCACGAGTCGAGCATCCAAACGGCCTTCATGCCCACTCGATACGGGTTGGGACGCAACAAATCGGCCCACTTATTCGCCCAAAAATCGGCGTACTCTGGTTGCACAAGTAGATGGTCGATCAGACGGTCGCGTTTGTCGTCGCCCGAGTCCGCCAGAAAAGTCTGAGTTTCCTCCGGCGTTGGCAACCGCCCAATGGCCCGCAAGTAGGCGCGACGCACGAACGTGGCGTCCGCTGCCGCTGCCGATGGCAACATGCCAAGCAACTGTAACTTGTTCCATACCAACTCGTCGATGGCGTTCTTGCGAGGCAATTTGGCGTAGACATCGGCGGCCAGTTCGCCCGGCAAAGGAATCGTGACATCGCAGACAGCTATGTGGTTGCAATATCGCACCATCACTGCCGTCTCGCCAGGTACCGGACCTGCCTCGAGCACCCCGTCGTCCGTTACGGCGGCAATTGTCGAATCATTCGACCGAAAGGCCGCTGCGGATGTGACATCGCGTTGGCTGTCGTCGGAATACGTGGCGATGACTCGCAAAACAATCTGCTGCTCGGGCGCCAAGCTCTGTCGTGACGGTTCGACGCGTACCGATACCAACTTAGGTGCATCGTCAGGAGTGCGAGGCGCTCCTTGCCTGATCCACTCCGAGAGCAATCGATACGGATCGCTCCCCACGGCAAAACGGACGCCGCCGCCATGAGGTACTTCAGCGGTGGCCTTGAGCAGCATCAGGCTTTGTGTAGCCGACTGAGGGGAAATCCGACGGCCACGTGCCGCACGCGTGATCGCCTCGTAGTCGAATTCCGAATCGAATCCCAGCAACGATAGCGAGAACCCGTTTTGACCGCGGGATTTTCCATGGCATGGACCCGAATTGCACCCGTAGCGGGTCAACAGCGGTTGAATGTCCAACTCGAACGTGGGAGCCTCCGCCGCTGCCGTCGTACGGACCCAAAACGATGGATTGGCGCAAGTCGCAACGCCGACCATAAAACATACGATCCATGCCCAATAGATGGGTGGGCGATACTGAGTCGCTCGGTCTAACACGGCATTTTCGCAGGTAGGTTGGAGGGCCGGGACCCTGGGGCTGGAAAGGCGAACATGGCAGGTAGCACTCCCCCTCTGTTATGCCCGCTCAACCGGCAAAAATCAAGGCTAGTAGGCGAAGGATCGGGGG
This sequence comes from Planctomycetales bacterium, assembly GCA_020426865.1. GTDB lineage: Bacteria > Planctomycetota > Planctomycetia > Pirellulales > Pirellulaceae > JAGQPD01. The sequence continues at coordinate 79 of JAGQPD010000832.1, read as the reverse complement.
TTTTCGTGGTTAACGCTTGGCAGGTGAGAACTTGGAGAAGTTCTGCCACTCCCATCGTGTAAATCTGGTATCCTTGGGT
>JAGQPD010000831.1 GCA_020426865.1 Planctomycetales bacterium | reverse complement strand
CTCTTTGGTTGGAGAGGGGATCGGTTATCTTCGCAACGTTCCCCCGCTCATCGTACTTGTAATTCCAAATGGGAGTGGACAACGTTCCAGACACAACATCAAATACCTCTGGCAACACTTCATTTTTTAGGCGTCCCGCGCCGTCATATTGGTAGGTTGTGATACGCGTGACATCGACGCCATTGTCAATATCAACAAGTTCTTCGGACCAATCGAGGTTGCCATCTCGGTAGTAAGCATATTTCACCCAGTGCTCCAGTTCAGGTTGCCCGCTACCGTAGTTCTGTGTCAGCAACGTAAGGCGATTGCGGTCGTCGTATTCCGCTCGTAGCTCGCGATCAAGCTCGTCAGTAACTGCCACAGTATTGTGCAAGGTATCGAACGTGAATAATGTGGAAGTTAGTTGCTCAGGACGTGTGATGCGGATGGGACGACCTGCAGCGTCGTACTCGTAGCTCGTCGTCCGTTTCTCAGCGTCCGTTAGGTGAAGCATTTGACCAGCCGGATCGTAGGTAAAAAAAGTACGCGAAAAATGCGGTCCGAAAACACCCGTCAGGCGGTGCCGAGCGTCGTAACTGTAAGCGGAGAGATTAAAACGGGGGTCCAGAACAAATACGTTATCACCGCGACGATCATAACCGTAGAACTCTCGAGATGACTCACGTGGACCCTCGTCGTCAGGATCGGGCGAGACCGTAGCAATCAATTGGTCAATTCGATCATAGATGTAATTCGTTGTCTGCCCCAACGGGTCAATGGTCGCCCACACTTCGCCGACATAGTTATACAAATACTCTGTCGCGCTTTCGTCTGGCCCTTGGAAATCACGAGTGACTTTCGATAGGTCGCCAAAATGGTAGTCGTAACGCGTCGCAACACTGCCGGCACCTCCTGTCGTATCCGTCTCTGTTTGCGTTTTAAGGCGGCCGGACGGCCAGTAATCGTACGTTACCTTCGGAACGAGTTGACCATCCCCTGGGGCAGGGAGAGTAACGGATGTCACGCGGTTGAGTGCGTCATACTCCAATGCTGTGGTACGAAAAGAGGTGGCATCGAAGTACTCGCGGACTTCTTGAGGATTTCCTTGAGTATCAAAGTCTTGATAGACGATACGCTGCTCGTCCGAAGTACCGGCAGCAAAAACCGTTTCACTAAGACTGCGTCCCGGACCACCGTACGCGAAGCCAGTCACAATGTTCTTCGTTTCAAGCGTCAACGGATTGTACAGGTATTGGGTGATTGACGATAATTCGCCCTGTGTCGAATAGTCATAGGTTACTACGATATCATTGTCGAGGCCAGAGCCGTCAGCGGGCATTTCGTGACGGACGATTGTCTGAAGAATCTTCGGAGTTGTACCTTCATATTGATGGACGAATGTCGTCCGGCGGCCCAATTCATCTGTGTATTCCGTGGGCCGTGAGAACGTGTCATACTTCCAACGGACACTACTGCCATCAAAATGTGTAACGGTTTCTAAATTGTAGTGGTCATCGTAGCCATAGATCGTCTCGTCAAGCAGCCCTCCCGTCACGTCGTCGTACAGGGCCGAACGTTCGACCTGTCCAACGGAGTTGTAGTCGTAGACAAACATTCGACCGGCCGGGTCGATGATCTGGCTGATCCAACTTCCGTTGACATCGTAAATGCTAAGTCTTCCGTACTCGTCGCTGATGCCGCCACCACGAAGTGGCGCGCTTACATCCTCGTCGTAATAGATCCCCTGCAGCGCACCTACTTTCAGGCCAGCATAAATCTTACTGTACGGTTGAAATCTCGGCGTGACGGTATGTCGCGACGGCTCGCCCCCAATACTCCGACTGATGATGTCACCTTTCAGGCTGAAATCTTCGGAAAAAACATCGGGATTGGTGTACGACGTCAGTCGGTCATCATCGTAGCCAAATAGTGCCGTGGGCGAAACTTCCGGCCCTCCGCCGTCGCCACTGCCATCGGGGTCTGGATACGTGATCGTTGAAAGCAGCTGTCCGACACTACCGGCGCTATAATTGAAACCAAACGTCTGTGTACCGCCGCCCGGTAGAACCTCGCGCATCTGCGACGCATAAGATGATCCCGAATCGTAGTCAACGTGATATTGTCGGCCGTCGTAAGAATTTTGGATCGTGGACAATTTCACGCGCCGCAACGTTTGTGGCTCTTCGATGATGTTCGGTGACCAGCCGAATTCGAGTTCATTTCCGTACGTGTCACGTTTCTTCAACAACAACCCAGAAATAAATGGTTCGCTGCCGAGATCGCTTACGAGATTCCCGTCAAAGTGCTTTTCGTTGCCAAACTTGTCGGTGATGACATAGGTTGTAATGTTCGTGGTGCTGTCGGTGACCTTCGACAACATGGAGTAACCCGGATCTCTGTCGGCTGGCCCGCCGACAAAAGGAAACGTGAGTATGTAGCCGTCATCTCGGATCCAGAGGATTTGTCCGTCTGCGTCGTCAGGATTGATCAGCAACTGCTCGCTACCTCCAATTGTCCATCCCTTGCCGATTCCCACATTGTCGGGGCGAACGAGCGTAATCCAGGCAGGGGCAGTAACGAAGTGAGCGGACTGGTCTGGCTCGGAAGCGTGAGTTTGAATCCACGTATCCAACTGGTATTTATATACTCCAGAAGGGATGTTCGGTGTGTTGACAGAGAAATAGAATGTCCCCAGCTCGTTATTGTCGGTTGTTCTATTGTTGATTATGTGACCAAGAACCGGCTGTAACTCGCTTGCGCCTTCGCTGAGGAATTCCATTTTGTAATTCAGGTCAATCGCAGAAAAGACCCGCCCGCCGTAGTAGTACCTAAAATCGACGCGAACGATCTCCTCGGCATAGTCCGGGCGATACGAGGCATTGACGGTTCCCAACGGCGTCGACGAGCGGATATTGGCCGAGGTTGGCTCAACTTTCATCTTGCCGTCCAGAGTACAGGAACATGTACATGCACAAGCGACTGCGTTATCACGCCACGGATATTCAATTGACACATTCTGGACTTCCACGCCCTCGACATTGATGTAAATCTTGGCTGTATTGGACCGCGGGCCGTTGGACGTATCGTGTGTGAGTTCATATTCAATCACATCCAATCCAAGGAAGCCTGGAGTGGGAACGTACTTGATCTGGCCAAAATCCAAGGTTCGCTCTGACACATTTACATCCTGGTATGGCTCCTGGATAGTCGTACCATTCTCGATTCGCGTCTTATCTTCAAGGAAGTCCCATTCAACGATTTGAGGGATTTGCTCCGGTTCTAATGTTTGGCCGGTGTCGTCTATTATCCGGATAAATGGCTCATTTAGGGTAGAGTTCCCACTCTGTACTGAATTATAAAAATCAGCCTCACCAAAGCCTTTCAAAAGGTCAATTACAATCGGAGTCGACGTTCCTGTTTCTTGTCGACGAATAAAGAATTCTTTATCGTGCGTTGTTGGTGCTCCATCGACACCGGGGTGGTCGTACAATGTATAGGGTGCCTGCCATGGGTGGTCTACCAGGTTAAAAGTGATGGACTTTGAATCTTCCAGAGCTGGAGAGAATCCGGACGTGGCCACGACTTCGAATGTCATCGAGGTAGGATACCCTGCCGTCTGCGGTGGCGCCGTCCAGTTAATCGAACCTAAACCGTTTCCATCCATCTCGGGAAGATAAGTGCCCCACCCGCTCGACGGCAGATTCCTGAGAGAGTAACTAATATTGTCGCCGTCCGTGTCGTGGGCCCAAACGTCCAGGTACACGGTCGTGCCGGCTCGAACTTCAACAGCGTCACTGATCGCGTCGACTGTCGGATTGCCAATCGCGAGAATGACCGGCCCGCTTTGCGTGACATTAACACTTGATCCATCGGCACTTCGGAAAACCTGCCTGTCTCCTGACTCGTCGGTGACCTGTCCGATGGTATCGCCAACGTAGCTGTCGGTACCGCTTCCGCCGTTTAGTAGGTCAGACGGACTTTCAGAATGAATTTCGTCGTCGCCATCTCCCCCGAAGACGGAGTTGTTGCTTCCGTCAGTGTGAATCAAATCGTTGCCTGTATCGCCATATAAGAAGTCGTTGCCTCCCATTCCGACGACGACGTCCGCACCATCCCCACCGTGAATCGTGTCAACGAAATTCCCGCCAACCAAGGTATCATTGCCAGCGCCGCCGTAAACCGTTACGCCGATGGGAAAATCGGGCTTCACGACTATTGCATCATCACCGCTTCCGCCGCGCGCGTAAGCGCCCTTCACAGGATCGGGGGGCGAAAGACCGGTTAGCTCCTCGGTTGCTGATTCGCCGGTAATGGATATCGCATCTATTGACAATGAAATAACATCATGGTCACTACTACCGAATGCTTGCCAAGTGCCGTCTAACTCCACGAACACTCCGCCGGCAAACAACAGCTCGTTATTCAGCGTCGATTGTTCGGACTCGACAAAGGTTGGGACTAAGCGGGCATATAGCTCATAATCTTCATTTGGGTCATTGCCGAAGTTTGCAGCGAACGCAATTTCATGATGTCCGACACTCAAATCCCCGCCGGCTGTAACCGGATGAGTCATCAGGATTTGATCAGTACTCTCCGTGCGCGCGATTATTTCTACCGAGAGAGATATAAGCGGAGCATACACAACATTGTAGTCGACGCGAAGTTCGCTGGCCTCGGATCGGAAGTCCTTGATTATGGCATCTGGAAACGATGTGAGTGTGAGTACGGGATAAGTCGAAGTGCTCGCTTCGGACGTCGCGTACTTCACCACCGACAGTGGGCCGGCGGGACTCGTCTCAGAAACCTGAAACGATGCCATAGGCACGGACGGCACAACAGTAACTCCGACATTGTCGTACCAAACGGCGTAGTCGGCAGCATCGACTACACCGTTGAAGTTGCCATCACCCTCCTGAAACTTGGCATCCACCTTGTTGAAATTATCCTGCCACACGGTCCAATCGGCACCCCCAACTGATCCGTCCAGGTTATAGTCACCGCGAGCAAGGCCATGTCTAACGAAGAAGGCGTCAACGTCTGAGACGTCGATGACATTGTCCCAATTGCTATCGCCGCGATGGACAAGCTCGTTGTTGTAACTCGCCAAAAACTCATATGCTTCAACGTAGGCATCAAAATCAAGAACGGCTGTATGAAACAACTCAATATCTT
>JAGQPD010000830.1 GCA_020426865.1 Planctomycetales bacterium | reverse complement strand
CATTCGAACCCGATATCTCCAACTGCCGGGTAGCAGGAATGTAGCACTTGCCGCACTCAACCGTCAGGATGTAACGCCCGGCGGGCAGCTCTGTGCAACAGGGAAATCCAGCAACTGTCGTATGCCGCTCGATCGACCGCAAGTTGATCCAGTTTTGTTTGTCATAGCGAACCGCCGCGGACGGATGCAACTCGTTTTCGAAAAAATAGTGTCGCTCGCCGGACTCCGAGACAAGTGACAATCGGGCCGGGCGGGCCTGGCTGCTATCGTTGTCAATCACGGTTACGCTTACCGTCGCCGAGCGACATTCCAGCGGCATCAGCCAGAGGCAAGCCAATATTGAGGTGAAGACTATATATTGCTGGTAAACGCGACGACAGACGTGAGGCATGATGGCTCCCGATGGATCTTTACCGCATATCGCGTAAGGCCGGGAATTTAGCCCGCCACCGCCGCACTTCCTGGGGATCGATATCGATCTGCACCACCTGCTCCGAGTGATCCGTCTCGAACAGGCATTCCCCCATGGGGCTGAATGCAACACTCCGTCCAACATACTTTAATGTCGGATCGGTGCCGCAACGATTGACACCGACAACGAACGCCTGATTCTCAATCGCACGAGCTTGCAGCAACCGCACCCAATGTTCGGCCCTCGCCTCTGGCCAGCAGGCGATCACGACGAACAATTCCGCACCGTCGCGAGCGGCGGGACGAAACAGCTCCGGAAATCGCAAGTCGTAGCAGATGAATGGTGAGATCACGACGTCCTTCCACGTAAAAACGACATGGGCCTCACCACGGCCGTATCGCTCGCCTTCCCCCGACAATGAAAAGGGCTGCATTTTGCGATAACGTACCAGCTCCGTTCCATGACCGTCGTACGCGACCGCTTCGTTGCTCGCACGATACGGCTCAGTGCCCTGTCCGACAACTCCGGCCAACACGGCCGCATCGTATTGCGAGGCAATTTGCTTTAGGAATTGGTCCGACGGTAGACTCGGCGGTTGCCGCGTCGCATCAACGTTCATACTGAATCCGGTATCGAACATTTCAGGCAATACGACCAATGCACCAGCGGGTACGCTGGTCGCCGCGAGTAGTTCCGAGACTCGACGATGATTGGCCGCTCGATCTTCCCAGACGGGATCCAGTTGCACCGCCACGATGTGCATAAATCTGTCTTTCCAGTGCTTCGTTAAACCAATTGACTGAGCCCATGAACCAGTCGCCCCATCCCCTCCGTTACTGTTGTATCATTCAGCGCCCCGTATGCAATCCTCAATCGGCACCCAGGCGTTTTGCCGAACATGCTGCCTGGCATCACCGCCACGCCATATTGTTTGACCAATCGTTCGACGAGCTCCAAGTCGCGTTGGTCGGTATCCAGTTGCACGAGCACATAAAAAGCGCCATCCGGTTGCGGAACCCGGCAGCGGTCGCCGAGCGCCGCCAAATGCTCCAAGACGCAATCTCGAACGGTGCGGAATGGAGCGATCTGCTGGCGGCACCAATCGCCGCCGACCGACAACGCCGCGTGTGCTGCGATTTGGCTGATCATCGGTGGACATACCAGGTTCGTATCCTGGATTTTCTTCACCGAATGCTCCAGGGCCGACGGGACGACCATGTATCCGATCCGCCATCCAGCCATACCGTAGGCCTTCGACAACGAAAAGAGACTGATCGTGTGTGGGACGCTGTGGGGCAAGGAGGCCGGCGAAAAATGCCCGCGGTCGGAATAGACGAAATACTCGTAGGCCTCATCCGAAATATGGTAGATGCCCCGCAGTTGGCATAACTGATTGACAGCTGTCAGTGCCTCTCGCGAAAACACCGCACCGGTTGGATTGCCCGGCGAAACGGTAACCACAGCACGAGTGCGATCCGTGATCGCTGATTCGATGGCCGATAGATCCAACTGATAATCGTCGGTGGTCGCGACAACCACCGGGCGACACCCGGCGATTTCGATCGCCATCTCGTGATTGAAGTAATACGGACTCAGTAGGACGATCTCATCGTCGATGTCGGCAATTGCCAAAACGGCATTGACGAACCCCATGTTCGATCCGGCCGTAACGATGATACTCCGATGGTCATCGGGATGATCGACACAAATCTTGTTGTCGCATATCAACTTGGCACGGATCGCGTGAAGCAATTCGTCGACACCACGAACAAGCCCATAGCGATGGATGCGACCATTGGCAGCATGAT
>JAGQPD010000829.1 GCA_020426865.1 Planctomycetales bacterium | reverse complement strand
TGCCGCCTGCGGCGGCGACCGCCTCGGCCAATGCGGGTGTGACAACGAGTGGCGCCATAGCTTTCAGACGGCGGCTCCTGCCGGGCAAGCCGGCGAGGAGGCCAAGTGTGACAACGGAGCGTTACAGCTGGACCGAGGACGCGTTTGGTGCCACCCGTGCGTTACAAAAAGCCAGAACGATGACAGCTTCTTGCACCAAGTCTCGGCGAAGTATTGTTGACCGTGTTCTTTGGTTCGCAGTCAGTGGGCTGGGATTGTTGCTACTTTGCGTCGCCCTCGCTGAACCGCCGACTACTTGGTCAGGAATGATTGCGGGACTCGTTCTTGTGTCGCTAAGCGTTATTGCTGCCCTCCAGCATTGGGGACCTATGATACCCTGGATGTTTTTCGGGATGATCGCTTTCTCACTGTTGACTTCACCGATCTCAAGTTCGCACGAAGAAGCGGCATTCAAGGCTTTCGGCGTGCCGCTGATTGGTGCTGTAATTGGAGCGATATTCGGCGTGATGTGGGAGAGAAAGGCGGGAACAGACACGCTACTTGACGGGACGGTCTGGGGCGGCTTGGCAAGCGGAGGATACCGTTGGTCTGCGTTCTTCCCAGCTTCCCCAGGCCATCAAGCCATTTACCGCGTCTGCGTTTTTGTCGCCCGTCCACCACCTCGATCGGGAGTCCCGTGATGCAACGCACGCGCATGACCTTCGCTACTGCGCAGCACCGGTACTGGGCTTCTTCAATATCACAGCCAATACTGTGTCGCGCTCAGCGTCCGGGGCTTTTTCCTTCTCCGCAAGTGATAGAGCCAAGGCTAGGCGATACCCGCAGTACTTGCCGAAGCTTCTTCGGTGTCGTCTCGTACATAGATAATAGTAATCATTAAATTCTCTCCTCGTGGCAGAATACTAAAATATTGCACGGAGCGACTCAGGTCGGCGTTAAGCCACTCTGTCAGCGCATCATCAATGTCGTTCTCAGCGCACTTGATCGAGGCGACCGAAAACTTCGGCTTGTCTTTGAGACTGCGAAGATGCCTATTGAGATAGCCTATCGCAGAGCTCGCTTGCCATAACGGTATCGCATACGAATCCAAAACCTCCGCTATTGGTTCGCGATCCTTACGGAGATTTGGCCTCAGCGACTCTTCATACGCGATGATTAAATCTTTGGCGAAGTCGCGCAGCTTCCGGTCGTAGTGGCTAGACGCAACTTTGTATGCTATTTCATGAGGCTTCATTGGTGTGTTCTTTTTTAAAATCGATGTTGTGTTTCTCGCGAAAACCAGAATCCGTCTCGAACGCGTCTAACAATATCGCTGGCTCAGGCCGAAGGTCTCCGTGTGCGCCACGCAACGATGCTGGCCACTCCTAACATGATCAAAAGTGCGACGATCGCCCCCCAACGCGCCTTGGTTGCTGGCGAACTGGGCACGTCGTGTAACTGGATTTCGATCGTGTCGCCAACCGCAAATGCGTTGCCCGACGATTCGAATTCGTAGACGCCCTCACTATCGGTCGCTTGAAGTGGCACGCTGCCTGAAACGCGATGCCGCTCTTCCGTGCGAAGTGCTATTTGCAGCCGTCGACACGGCGAATCAATCGTACGTTTCCACCTTAGTGTCTTATCTTCACTTGGGACAATGTACGAGAAGGCCAGCTCGCGGCTGCCAGGCGGCCAAGGGATTCCCGTAACGAGCTTGCCATGGACCAGGTCGAAGCGCCGCCCAAACGCTTCCTTGTCGAACGTTACACGCGTGAACTCGGCGGGGATGCCCAAGGAAAATGTGACCGGGCTACCTCCGGCATGCGACGGACACCCCACAAAACAGGTGCGTGACGTGTTTTCGATCACGAGGCGTTCCCGCACCTGAAGCACTTCGGCGTCAACCTGGATCATGATATCGTGTTCCTTAACAGTCAACGGACTTGGAGACTGAACTGTGTCAAAAACTTCGATGGTTGCGCTCGCGACCGGCTGGCTCTCAGTCAGGGCGATCCGCGGGCCGGGATAATGAACCCCCTCGCAATTCGCACCGGGCAAGAACGGCCCCAGTCCCTCAAACGGCAAGCCCGTAAACCAAAACGTGCCGTCATGTGCGGTCACCGTCCGGGCGACTGGCACGAACTGACCCTCGACATTTGCTCGCAAGACAACTTCTGCGTCGGCAACCACCGCCCCTTTCCGAGAAACATTGACGACTGTTCCATGGAGCACGCCGTTGGCGATTGCAGGCTGGGCAACAAATTGAGTGAGGAGCACTACGAGCAGGACACACCTTGCAATGTGCTGCATGCCAGACGATTTGCTTCGCGACATCATGCGATCATCCCCAATTTGCCGCCGACCCCTGGTCGATGCCGTCGCCATCTGCGGCCTCAATCGATTCTGCGACGGCTTAGTAGCCGACAATCCGCCGCGTTGCCATGTCCTAGTCGTACAACATATAACGCCAGAACTGCCCAAACGATAAGGTAAGTTGCAATGCATGTAGTCATCAGTAGGTCCCAGAGAGTGTCAACTTTAGGCGATATTCCCGTGATCACGAGAGGCACTTTTCGATTCGTCACGCAGTGATTCGGCGCGCTAGAATCGTCTGCCGGCAGTAGACAACGACGGCGAAGAAAAGGGTGAAGGAGAGGAGCGACAGCAACAGGACGGCCAGCATTCGGGGTTCCATTTCGGGTGCCACCGGGTGCATGCCGCGAAACCAGCGCGTGGCCATCGCGACCAGTGGCACGTCAAGTGCTCCCAGGATCGCGACGACCGCACTCAGTCGCGCACGAAGGTGTTCCTCGTTGGCGTGTCCACGCAGCACCAGGCACGTTGAGTACAACAGCCAGAGGATAAAGACGGTCGTGATCCGCGGATCCCACGTCCACCAGGTACCCCACGCTTCGTGTGCCCAGATCGAGCCCGAAACCAAAGTCAACGTACAGCACAGCCAGCCACTTTCGGCGGCCGCGTGCATCCAAGCGTCCCACTTGAGATCGCGGGTTCGCAAGTAGGCAGCGCCCGTTGCGGCCATGACGACGAACGCGGCCAATGCGTTCCAAGCGACCGCGACGTGAACGTAGACAATTCGTTGTGCATCACCCATGGTCGCATCGCGTGGTGCCAGGAACACCGCGCCGCTGACGAGTGCGATCAACGCCATCAGCAGCAGGACGAGCGTTCGATTTGTTTGGGAACGGTTGGTACGTAGCATGACGCTAATCCTCGACGAGATACTCAAACAGGACCCAGCCTGCGGTGAGGTAGACGACGGCAAATGCCGTAAGCAGTAGCAGCCAGTCCCGCCACGGTCCATGGGCAGCGGCGTGGTCCAACAATCGCGTTGACTCCGCGGCCGCCAAAATCACGGGTATCAGCAAGGGCAAGGTTAACAACACAAGGAGACCGTGGCTGGACTGCCAACGAACCGTCAATGCGGCCGCGACCGTGCCGACGGAATTGATGGCGAGATTTCCCAGGCATGCGACCACAACTAGTAACAGCGGATGAGACATCCAGGTTACGTTGGTCGTGACCGCAAAGCACGGAATGACAACTAGCTGCAGGGCGGCCAGGCTCAACGTGTTTACTGTCAATTTAGCGGCATAGATTGTCGATGGTGAAATTGGATAGAGTCGCAACGATTCCCAACAGCAAGGGTTCTGTTCGTCTTGCATCGAGTGACTAAGGCTTATGGTCGCCGCCAGACAGATTGTCAACCAGCAAATACCAGCCGCGGTACGCGAGTTGTCCCCGGAGGATGCGATTGCCATATAGCTTGTCAGGAAGGCCATCAACAAGCCGAGCAGCAGCATCCGTGGCCAGGTGTTCCAGCCACGGTATTCGGTCGCCAGGTCTTTCTGGACGATCCACCACCAGCGCAGATCCATGGAGATATCCTCGAATTCACGCCGCGTCGGCAACGAAATGATTGGGAGCGAAGTTATCGACCGAGGCGGGCGTCACGTCACAGACCTTACGGTCGTTAACGCGAACCACGTGAGTGGCAAGTCGCCGTGTAAGCGTCAAGTCATGCGAAACGACGCAGATGGCGCGGCCCGCTCGCCTCCATTTGCGGATCGATTCGGTTAGCCATTGGCAGCCTTCCTGATCGAGGCTCGTGAATGGTTCATCAAGCAGCACGATGGTCGGTTCGTGTATCGTGGCGCGGGCAATCGCCAACCTTTGCCGAATGCCGCGAGAGGTTTTCGCGACCATTTCATCGGCTGATGCGGCCAGCCCCGAAACGTCCAGTGTCTGCAGGGCGCGACGCCGGGGATCCGCGATACCGCACATGCGGGCAGCAAACAGCAGGTTTTCGGCGACGGTCAGTTGCGGATATAGTTGCACCTCATGAGCCACATAACCGATCAAACGTCGCACCTGAATCTCACGAGCATCGGAATGTCCATACCAGGTAACGTTCCCCGACGTGGGTCGCATGCTGCCACTTAAGAGTCGCAAAAGTGTGGTTTTTCCCGCTCCGTTGGCTCCCGTGATGACGATGCATTCGTTCGCTGTCAAGCGAAAGTCGGTCTCTTGCAGGATCCACTCGCCAGCCAAACGATGCGAGATGTTCGTTGCCTCGATTGCAAACATGTTGAAACTCCTCCTAAGCCGCTTTTCTGCGAATCGTCGGCACTGGTGTTTCGGCGGCCAGCTGGTCGCTGCTGCCTCGAGCACCGGATCGACGCACTTGACGACTGGGCCACCCGGCAATGATTCCACCAATCCCCATGATCAGTCCGCCAAGCCAGATTAGGGAGACGAGAGGACTGTGAACCAACGTCAGACGCACCTGGTCGTTGACTTCCCCGCCATGCAAGACCGCATAGTAATCCTCCTGGATCGTTGACAAGACGTCGACCTCCGTGGTCCATTCACGCCGATGCTTGTGGTAGTGCTGAGACGGACGCATGATCCTCTCGCGCTGTGAATGTCCGGAGAGAACCAGTCTGGCCTCAGCGATAAGTTTGTCAGGCGTTTCGTATTGATTCATTTCTCGTAGCGATAAAGTGTAGTCGCCCCATGGAATCGATTCCCCCATTTTCAGGTTCTGGTCAACGCGACTGGTCCCCAAGGCCGAGGCGGTAATGCCCAGTGCCAGGCAAAAGAACCCAACATGGGCCACGAAGCCTCCCGTTTGACGACGTTGTCGACCGACGAGCAGACGAAGAGCTTGCCAGGGGTTATGTGCCATGTATATGGCATCGACAC